>CAINXK010000087.1 GCA_903854805.1 uncultured Anaerolineae bacterium | reverse complement strand
TTTGCAGTAAAATTGCAGTACTGGGTTCTCTCGGGGAAACGTTAAGATTTGAGCCGGTGACCGTGCTTATGGCGATGGGTGATAGCGAAAGCTACCCCATCGCCATTTTCATTTCGGCAATCCTACCCAAGGACAATACTATGAAAATAATCACCATCGCCAACCAAAAAGGTGGCGTAGGAAAAACCACATCTGCGGTGACTCTCGCGCACGGTCTGGCCTTAACCAGGCAGCGTACCCTGCTTGTGGATCTCGATCCACAAGGACACGTAGCCTTTGCACTCGGCGCAGAAAAGGCTCCCGGTCTATACAGATTGATCGTCGATGAAGACTCTATTGAACAAGTTGCAGTTCATACCCGCGAAAACCTGGACATCATCCCCGGCGACAAGCGCACCGAAAAAGCCAAGCGAACGGTAGTCATCTCCAACTTTCCTACCGAGATCCTGAGCAGAATTCTGCAACATGCAGACTACGATGTTGTCATCCTGGACATGGCCCCATCTCTGGATGTCCTGCATGTCTCAGCCCTGATGGCCAGCGACTGGGTCATCATCCCCACCAAGCTGGACGCAATGGCCGTGGACGGAGTCAACGAAGTGCTGCGCTCGATGGGTGAAGTGGTCGAGCGTGGACACCGGTTGGGATACAGCATTCTTCCCACTTTCTTT
This sequence comes from uncultured Anaerolineae bacterium, assembly GCA_903854805.1. The sequence goes on along the minus strand of CAINXK010000087.1, from coordinate 1,611 downwards.
GACCGTACCACCCGCGAAACCATTGTCCAACTGCAGGCCCTGGTTGAGACTTTCCGAGGGCATGTCTGGCCTCCCATTCCTCAAGATACCCATGCGCGGGAAGCACCTGCCTATGGCAAGAGTCTCTGGGAATACTGTTCCAAATCTCCGGCAGTGATGGGCTACGGAACCAGCCTGGTTGCCGGTTATGCCAGCACGCTCAAGCGCACCGTGGAGGTGATCTGTGAATAACAATCTGAACCGGAGGTCGGCGATTGACCCGGCTGTAGCAGATATTCTCGAAGGCGCCGAAAGAAAAAAGCGCCTGACCAGCATGCCCAAATCCGAGCGCGAGAAAGCCCGCAAGGATGCCGCCCGCCACAAAGTCGGCCTGGACCTGCCGCCTGACCTGCATGAAACCTTGCGCCAGATCGCGGATCAGGAAAAAGTCTCGGTTTCAAGCCTGGTTGCTTTTCTAACCAACCGTGGGATAGAAGATTACAGGGCCGGGAAGATTGATCTCTTTCCTCACAAACGTATTTCTCGCTCTGCTCGCTTCGAGTATGTTCTGATGTTCGACAAAATCGATGATTAGTTCAAAGTGACGCTACCGTTATAGGGAAGCGTATAGGCTAGCGTAATTGGTAGCCTATACGGTAGCGTAAAACGGTAGCTTATACGGTAGCGTTACCCTGCACAGGAAGGCCTACAGGCGATTTTCCGCCAGAATCTGATGTACTCTCCATCTACATCAAATCAGCCCTTCCAAGTGCCTTAAAACGTCTTTTAGGAATTGAGTTATGACTATGAATCCAGAGCAAGCCTGGCAGTCAGTATTAGGGCAACTTCAGTCGGATATGCCGCGAGCTTCTTTCGATTCCTGGGTTCGCGATACGCAGTTCATTTCCTTCGAAAATAATTTGGTGACTGTTTCGGCGCGCACCCAATACGCGCGCGACTGGCTTGAGAATCGCCTGTCAAGCACCGTTTCACGTTTGCTGGCTGGCATGCTGAACCACAGCGTTGATGTCGAATTTGTCGTCAGCCCAGATGATCCAGGTGAGAGTGATGAGCCTGAAGAACCTGGGAAGGCTGAACCACGTGAAGATGAAGCCGAGGTACAGGTCGTTAACCGGCTGCACTATGATGAGATCGTTTCGCCATCCAGGGTGGTTGCCATACCAGGTTATTTCAGCCGCCTGATCCCAGAGATCGGAGCGCGCAATGCCTGGCTGTATGTTGGTTGGAGGCAGGCTGTCTGGAATGGTGAACGGGGCAATCAAGGTGGTTCACGTTCCCGGCGTATCCCAGTTTCGCACATCACCCGTTACAGCGGACTGGGACGGCGCACCTTTTTTCGCGCCACGGATGATACGAAAACCTGGCAGGCACTGGCAGGTTTGGTAGAACGCCAGGATGCCACCCCGGTTTGGATCCAGGGGCAGGATCGTCGCAGCCACCGCCTGCCCAACAAATACACCGTGCATATGACCCTGCCTCTCAGCCAGGCAGACAGTCGGGCTATCATGGCCTGGCTCAAAGAACAATTGGCGTCAGGTAAATCCTTGCTTGAAGTCCTGAAACAGGCTGCAGATGTCAAAGACCTGGTGGGTGAATTACTGCCTCTGATTG
>CAINXK010000086.1 GCA_903854805.1 uncultured Anaerolineae bacterium | reverse complement strand
CTTCAGCCAGCAGTCTGGTCTTGTCCCTCCCCCGATTTCGTCCCGCTGGGCTTGCGGGGCGCAATCGGGGGAGGTTAGGAGGGGGCCATGCCACACCCACCCAGAAGCACCCCTAAAATCAAGCGCCTGGCCATTGAACTGCGCCATGAACTCACTCCCGCTGAACAAAAACTCTGGGCCTATCTGCGCGGCGACAAACTCAACGGCGTCAAGTTTCGCAGACAGCACGCCATTGGCACCTACATCACGGATTTTTGTTCAAGCAAAGCCAGATTAATCATCGAACTGGATGGCAGCCAACATCTTGAGCAGAAAGAATATGATTCAGAGCGTACAAAATACCTCGAAGCGCAGGACTACAAAGTCATCCGCTTTTGGAATAACGAGGTCTTGAACAATCTGGATGCCGTTATACTTGCGATCATCTACGCGTTGGAAGAAAACAATTAACCAGCCCCATCCCAACATCCCCGAATGCGACCGGAAGGCCGGAATGCTCGTTATCGTCATGGGGACTTGGCATTCGGACCCGTTGGGGGTGGGTAAGGGAGGGGAGATTGGTCAAGATCAGGCTGCTGGCTGGCGATTGTTGAGTTCTCCAGGCCATTTTGGATGGCTTGTTGCAAAGCAGTTTTACTGGGTCGGGATTTTCCCAGATTCTTAATCGTCTTGAGCAAAATATCGGTAATATCTTTGGTCATATTCTGAAGCGATTCGGATGTAAGCTTTTCACCTTTTTGGAACCAGACAATCGAGGCATAGCCCATGACCGCAGTGGTAGAAGCCGCAATGGCCGCTCCTAAAACATAACCGGGGATTCCCCCTAATTTGGCGAGTTCTTGAAACAAAGTCCGGCCAAGGAAGCCAAGGCCGAAAGTGACAACCAGTTCTTTCGCTCTTTCCAGGGTGATTTCGTATTGGTATATGCGTGCAATGGATAACACCATTGCCCCTTGAATCACGACTAGTGGCGCAAAATCTAGCAATGGAATAGGAACAGCCCCGATCAGTCCAGCCGTTGTGGCTGCGCTGACAATCGCACCCCATGCCAGTTGCCGGCGAAACTCGGGCAAGGCCCGGCCCAACGCGGCGATAATTTCAGGGTCAACCTTGGCAATCGCCATCACAATATGCTCAATATTCTTGGCGTCTTTGGCGTTGGTTGCCACTATTTGACCTGGCTCCAGGTTGAGCGTGGCCGCTGCTTTGGCAATGACCCGCTCTTCGGATCGCTTTACCAGGTCAATTTTATTGAGTACGACCAGGAAGGGTTTATCGAATTCATCAAGTTCTTCGAAGAGCTCCTGTTCGGTCTTCTTGACTCCTTGAATAGCATCGAACACGATAATAAGGAAATCGGCTTGCCTGGCGCCATCTAACGCTTGCTGTTTTTCGATCTCGCCAACGTCGCCGACCGCATCCGCGCCGGGGGTGTCAACAATGGAGAAGAAACCGGCGTCGGCTTCCTGATTATTGCGGGTAGTGCCGGGCAACGGACCAACTTCGGCTTGGTCGGTTTTGGAGCGAATAAGGTGATTGTATAAAGTGGATTTCCCCACGTTGGCCGGACCGACAATGGCAATCTTGTACTTTTTACCAGATACAACTTTATATTGTTGCAAAGCAATGTCAATGAGCCGCCTGAGCAATTGAGGCGGGATAGGCATAGCTTTAAGGATGTTTTCCAATTCGTCCTGGACGGACTTGGGCAAAGCTTCCCAGGCTGCTTTGACCTTTTTACGGGTGCGAGGCGGAAATTCTTTTAGAATATCATCAATGGTAGACATAGTGATTTTTTCTCCTGTTCTCGAAATGTTAGATCAATACATGCCGGACTGCAACGCCTATCTGAGTGCCTTGAGTTCTTCTTCCAAAAAAGCGAATTGGATATTTCGGATTATGCCGTTGATGTCGTTCATGACATCGTTATTCCAAAAGCGGATCACTTTGTGGCCTTGCGATTCAAAGAACTTTGTTCTTTCAGCATCATACTCTGCTTGTTCCACGCTGTGACCACCATCCAGTTCGATGATGAGTTTCCTACGTGGAGCACAAAAGTCGGTTATATAGTTTCCAATAGCGTGTTGCCTTCTAAAGCGGACCCCATCTTCGCGCATAAGTCACAGGCTCTCTGAGACATTCCACTGGCCATCTTCCTGGCTTTGAGCGATTTTTCTCTCAGTAGCTTCCTGATAGTCCTGTTCCAAAATCAATGTCAGTTTTCGTTAAGACCATTATATACCTCACCTATTTTTAAAACGCTTTTTGAACTTCTCGATTTCAACCAATCAAGCTTTTATTCAATAATAAAACTCATCCAATTGAGTGGTATACATCAATGCCAAGACCCACGTATACATTCCCCATCCAGAAAATACCGCCTCGTGTGGCTTTTTGGGGCTAATCTCACCCGTATTTCCCTTGATGGAAATACGGGTACAATTAACATACATAGGGTCGGTGGTAATGGATTTTCAGTTTGAACAGAACGGGCGATCCAAGCCCTACCCAGCGCGAGATGCAAGCGTTGGATCATGAAAACACAGAAATTTTGAGTACAATTAAGTTATTGCTGTAAAATCTTTCAACCACAAAAGAAGACCGAAGGAGAAGGTTTATGACAGCCAAAGACATCCGCTGGATTCAGCGATTTAATAATTTCGAAAAAGCCTTTGCCCAACTAAAAGGGGCGGTGGAATTGAGCGAAGAACGCGAACTTTCCAAACTCGAAGATCAGGGATTGGTGCAAGCGTTTGAATTCACTCACGAACTGGCATGGAATGTTTTAAAGGATTTTTTGGAAGCGCACGGTCTGAAAGATATGTACGGTTCGCGGGATGCAACGCGCCAAGCCTTCAAAGCCGAGTTGATTCAAAACGGCGAAGCCTGGATGAAAATGATCGACAGCCGCAACCAGACCAGCCACACTTACGATGAAACCATTGCCGCAAAAATCGTGGCGGATATTATTCAAATCTACTTTGCTGAGTTTGTGGAGTTCCAAGATCGAATGAATGCTTTGAAAGGAAAAGAAGCATGACTCTGCGCTTTGGTTTGAAAGAAACCACCATCGAAAAGCTTTGCAACGTTTTCGCCAAATACCCACCAATAGATAAAGCCGTCATTTACGGTTCACGCGCCAAGGGTAATTACAAGAACGGTTCTGATATTGACCTGACCTTGCACGGCGGCGCTGACTTGACCATGAATATTATGTATAAAATTCTTGATGAAATTGACGATTTACTCCTGCCCTACACCATTGACCTGTCCATCTTTCACACCTTGAAAGACCCCGATTTTATTGACCATATCCAGCGGGTAGGACTGACTTTCTACGAAAAAGAAAAGGTGGTTTCGTGATGGGTTTGAGCCGGAAGGTTTGGCCATTGTCGCTTTCCCGCCCGCATTTCCATTGATGGAATATTAACCCACCCCCTGCCTGTATACTCAGCTTAACCGCACAAACCCCCTGAATATCGGGGGTTTGTGCGGTTAAAATTTATCGGTAATGGATCAGGAGCGTAAATCGCTGTAGACCAGCGCGGCAAAGTAACAGCGCCAGCCTGTGTCCGCGCTGCACGCGCTGGTAACCCGCATTTGGGTGCGTTTCATTTGAGTTAAAAACCGATGACATCTCTGGTAAAGTCAGTTTTGGCAAAAAAACTTTTAGGAGAAACTTCATGGCTTTCAACTCACAAGAGATTATGCAAGATGTGCGCGGAGAATTCGAGAAATAATTGGATTCTGTCACAGGTGAAAAGGCGCGCACGGTGAAGGCAGACAATATTGAGCGAGGCTTATTCAAAATGCTATTGAGTCTGGGTGCAAAACTATAGCAATTCTATTTTGTACCACCATATACTGCAAAAATGCTGTACTTGTAGAAACAATCCACATCCCAGAACCCACATCTGCTTAAGGTCTGTAACTGGTCCCAAAGGCCACTTGGTCTGTCTTCGAGATTGTTCTTGTATACAGAGGGGATATTGGCATAGTTGCCAAGTTCGCTTTCTTTCCCATTTTTTTCTAATGTTTCATTTATCCAGTTTTGCCACATTGCAAATTGTATTTCTTCACTATGGGCTGAGATTGGTTGCACTACGTCGATGTTTAGGAATAGGCCACCAGGCTTCAATTCTTTAAAGATTTTAGTGAACAATGCTGTTTTTTGGATAAAATCAAGATGATGAATGGCATTTGAAGAAATTACCAGGTTATATTTCCTGTCTTCTGACTGTGATGCGGAATAATCTTCAAATGTTAGATGGCGGAAAAATATGTTGCTCTTGCTGCTGCCCAAATTTGCTTTTGCCCTGTTTAACATTTCATCGGAAGCGTCAACGAGGTAGAAATTATTATTGGGCGATTTGTCGTAAATTTGTTTTGTGATAAGTCCTTCTCCGCACCCCAGGTCTAGAATGTGAAGATCGGATAGGCTCGGAAAATGGAATGCTACAATTTCAAGCAGAATTCGGATGGATCTTTGTCTTTCTAACACGATGAAATTTGCTGAATTGGTATAGAAATCAACAAAATCTTTGTCATCCCATTTGAATGCTGCATCTTTCTTCATTTATTTTCCTGCTCAGGTAACTATAATTAGATTGATCCGCTTGAATATGCCTTACGATTTATTGATTTGAGAGAATGCCGTTTTTATTTTATTACCAAATAGCCGCCAATTAATAAGACGACAACCCCAATTATTCGGGTTAACTCAATAGGTCGTGCGGTTACTCCCAACCAACCAAAAGTATCTAACAATACGCCGGTAAGAAGTTGGCCAACGATAATAAGGGCCAACATCGTTGTTGCACCTAAACGCGGCAAAGTCACGTTGATAGTTTGATATAAGATTAACCCGAAAATTCCCGCTCCTAGCATATACCAGGGCAATGTATTCCAATCTCGGATTTTTTCTCCGCCCCTGAAAACCAATAAAATTATCGAGAGAATAAGACCGCTTAAATGAATAATTACGCTACTCGCAGTTCCACCAATTTTTTGTCCCATTGCGCCCGCAAGAGGCGATTGAATACCCACCGCAACCCCACCAATTAACCCAACCAAAATAACTAACCCAAATTCAAGCATTTAATAACCTCCTGCGTATTCACATTTTTTTGTGGCAAGCCCACGCCTCACTTGTATTTGACGGAACTATTCCGTCCAACCACCCTCTGCGGGGTCTTAATGGCAAAATAACAACTTTCCACACCCTGGGGCATCGGTAAAATCATCATCACACAGAGGGCCTGCACGTATCCACCTGCAATCGGTGTTGGGCCGCCTTACTGCCTGAAAGTGCTTCTGACTTTGGAAGATAGCGCAGAATTGAACGCGAAGATTTTGTTATCAGTGGGTGTCAATTTTCCCAAGCAACTCCGTCAGGATCACTTTTGTAATCTGCTCAAATAGGCGCGTGCTTTCATGACGCGAAAGAACGATGTTTTCCTTGCCTAATTCCTTTTCGAAAACTTGTTGCAAGATGATAAGTATCTGGTCATCAACCTTATTCTGTTGCACCTGATGAGTCATTCGTTTCAATAGGTCATGATAAGAGCCTGAATTTTGAAGCGAATTGGGGGGCGGATTGATCATGATTTTAATCCTTATAGATTTGAACCGATTTCTACCCGAAAGGAAATAGTGTTGAATAGTTCCGAAAAATAGTACAGTCCTCGCTGAAGCTGGTAAATTAATCTGGTTCTCCCCAGATTAGTGGGGGAAAAATATTAATTTGCGTTGCCTGTGGCTTATGCTTATCACGCACAGGGTTTGCAGGGACGATTGTGGGTGTTTTTTTATCACGAATAAGTGCCGAATGAACGAATGACACTCAGTTTCTTTGGAAAATAGCGCGCAAAAGCTCGCGTGGTGCAGCATGCAGGGTTAAAATTGATGCCCCTGAATAGCGCTGATTGATTGTCTCGCACTAATCTGATGAGAGCCATTAATCTTTTCCAAATCCCAAGATTGCGAAAGCTGCCTGGCTGTGCTTCTCGAAACCAGCTGCAAGGGTCGCTTGATTTTCGTAACTGCATAGCCATACAGGTAAATGATACCGCAAAAAAGGTCCACAACCAGCCCATTAGAATTCTCGAGATTGAGCACCTTCTGTTAATATAGGAGGCTCAATTATTTTCCTGCCGGGCAGCGCATATTTTCTATGGGAAACCCCTTTGAATGATTCCACTGGCATTTTCCGAAACTTAGAGCCACACACCCATCAGCCCCAATCAGTGAAGTTCAATTAGTTGTATAATTTAATAGACCGCAACAATCGATGAAGGTCAAGCGGGTTGGTTTTAAGGCGCTCACTGTCCGGCAAATGGGCTTGCCCGGCAAATGGTTGTTTTCTACGAAAACAACGCATAAAACAACCAAAAAAGAATTTGCTACACTTTGCGCCAGGCGGGGCACCTGTTGAGAGCCAATACGGAGGCAAAAATGGAATACCTGATCGATCCGAATATCGCCTACGTTCTGATCGTCTCAGCTGCCATGCTGGCGCTGGTGACGGTCCTGATCCCGGGCAGCGGACTGCCGGAAACGGGTTTGCTGATCTGCCTGGGATTGAGCTGGTATGAAATCTCTCACCTTGCACCAAATCTCTGGGCCTTGCTGTTCGTCGCACTCAGCCTGGTGCCCTTCTTCATGGCACTGCGCTCCAGCAGGCTGCGCCTGCCACTGCTTGCCAGCTCCATCCTGCTGCTCAGCGGTGGCTCTATCTTCCTGTTCGTAGACCAGAAAGGTTGGCCAACCGTCAACCCTATCCTGGCCGGGATCATTTCCAGCCTGTGTGCCGGTTTTATCTGGATCGCCGTCGAGCGCTCGCTGAAAATCCAGGGCGCTAAACCAGAACATGACCCGGACCTGCTGATCGGGAAAACCGGCGAAGCCCGCACCGAAATATTCGCCAACGGCTCGGTACAAGCCGGGGGCGAATTGTGGTCGGCACGCAGTGCCCTGCCCATCCCAGCCGGCAGCCAGGTACGGGTTCTCAAACGAGATGGCTTTGTCTTGCTCGTGGAAATAGCATCAAAATAAT
>CAINXK010000085.1 GCA_903854805.1 uncultured Anaerolineae bacterium | reverse complement strand
TTCAGGCCGTCCGAATCATTGAGAATTTCTGGCTGGAGATTGCCAGCTTGCCAGGACAAAATGAGGCAGGTTTGATATGAATGATAAGACCATCAGTGTCCTGTTGATCGAAGATAACCCGGGGGATGCCCGCCTGGTGCGGGAAGCCCTGGCAGAGATGGAGACCAGCCTGCCTACCAGGTTGACGCTTGCCGAGCGGCTGTACGATGGGTTGAAACAGCTGGAGCTGCAGCCGGTGGATGCGATCTTACTCGATCTAAGCCTGCCGGATTCGAGCGGGCTAGCCACCTTTTACCGGCTTTATTCCCAGGTCCGGCAGGTGCCGATCATCGTGTTAACCGGCATGGATGATGATGGCATAGCACAGACAGTGATGCGCGCCGGAGCCCAGGATTACCTGGTGAAGGGCCAGGTGGATGGGCGAATCTTGACGCGCTCGATCCGCTATGCGATTGAACGCAAGATATCTGAAGATAACCTGCGCGCCAGCGAAGAGCGTTACCGCGCCCTGGTGGAGCAGGCTTCGGACGGTATATTTATTGCCGATCAGCAAGGCAATTTTTTGGATGTCAATTCCAGCGGCTGTACCATGCTGGGTTATTCACGTGAAGATCTATTGAGTAAGAATATGCGCGAGCTGGTGCTGCCAGGTACAAGGGTGCAGCCTGGATTCTGGACCCATGAAGATCTGAGTGGCAGGGTTGTCATCCAGGAATATGAGCTGCTCTGCAAGGATGGCTCGTATTTGCCGGTGGAGGTCAGCGCCAAGCTGCTGGCGGATGGCCGGCGGCAGGGGATCGTGCGTGATATCAGTGCGCGCAAGCAGGCCGATATCGCCCTGCTCGAAAGTAATGAATTTAACCGGATGCTGGTAAAGGCACTCCCATTCAGGATGGAAATTGTTGACGAGCAGGGCCGGATTTTGTATGTCGATCCGGATATGGAAGCGGCTCTGGGTGGGAATGTAACCGGCGAGCATTGCTGGAATATCCACCGCGAGGACCGCACAGAATGCAGCGACTGCCCTTTGAAGCATCCAATCGAGATTGGTCAGACCAAGATATTGAAGACCGGCGGGTTGAAGGATGACAGGATCTTTGAGATTACGCATACTGGAATGTGGTACCAGGGCCGCAAAGCGATTCTGGAGGTTTTTCAGGATATCACTGAGCGCAAGCAGATGGAAGAAAAGCTGCAGTCCACTGCCCAGCTGCTTAAGTTCCATGTGGAGAATTCCCCACTGGCCTGGATCGAGTTTGATAATCAACATCGGATTGTGCACTGGTCAGACCGGGCCCAGGAGATTTTCGGCTGGACGTTTGACGAGGTGCGGGGTAAGCTGGTCGGCGAGGTGAACTGGGTGTACGCAGAAGATCTGCAGGTTGTTGATGATCAGATTGAGATCATGCTGGGTACCCACCAGACGAGCAATGTGCTCGTCAACCGCAATTATCGCAAGGATGGCTCGGTGATTACCTGTGAATGGTACAGCTCTGCCATGTTTGACCCGGATGGCAAGCTGATTTCGGTGCAGTCATTGGTGCTGGATATCACTGAACGCAGGCAGGCCGAATTGGCTCTGCGCGAAAGCGAGGCTTTTGGCCAGGCGATTTTGTATAACTCTCCGATCGGGATCTCGGTGCGCGCTAAGCAGGGCCGGCTGTTGACTGCCAACCAGGCCTGGCAGAATATCTGGGCTGTTACCGAAGCTGAGATGCTGCAGGCTGCCAACGATGTGAGCCGCAAGCTTGAATTCGATGGCA
>CAINXK010000084.1 GCA_903854805.1 uncultured Anaerolineae bacterium | reverse complement strand
TTCAAACATCACCAATGTGCCCGCAGATGTGCTCTCCAAGGGCCATCGCATCAAGGATGTTGGCGATGCCTTGCCGCTGTTTGACCAGATCTGGACTGAAGTCAAGGGTGCCAGCCAGTAAGCATCCATTGACTTGAAAAAACAAACAATGATCACCGCAAGGTGGTCATTGTTTGTTTAAAAAGAAGGGTGAAAAAAGTGTGTTGGTCGATTCTCGATGGTTCGGTTTAATAATTAACCCTGTGCCCTGGAACATGGTCGTGGTTGGATTGCTTTGCGCTGGTTTGCGATTCCCGCTCTGGCTTTGCCCCGCAGGTGGTTATTTTAATGCTACGCTGTTTTGCGTGCGCAAAAATAACCACAAAAAACCTTGCGCCTATTTTTTACAAGGATTTCCTTTTCCATGATCGGCATTCATTTCGAGCGAGCGTAAAGATAGAAAAAACCTGCATAAGTTAAAATCGTCAAAAAATGATTGACTTTAATGCGTAATCGTTATAAAATTAACCCATGGAAAACAAAATCCGCACAAAGTATGCTGATGGGCTTGATGATAGTGACCGGTTTATCATTGATGCAATGCGTCAGGATGGTCGCGTGGCTTTTGCTCAAATTGCCCAGCAGTTGAATGTTTCGCCTGGTATGATCCGGGTTCGTTATAACCGTTTGGTTGAGATGGGGCTGATCAAAGTGGTTGCGATTACCAACCCCCTCCGGATGGGTTACACCACCATGGCGATGATCGGGATCAGGACCGATGGCGAAAAAATGCTGGAGGTGGCAAAAAAAGTTTCGGAATTTGATGAAGTAATTTACCTGATCGTTGTCAGCGGGCGCTATGACATCATCGCTGAGGTTGTCTGCTTGGATCATACCGATTTATTGAGATTTTTAACCGAAAAATTGTATCTAGTCGCTGGGGTGCGCGAATCGGAATCGTTTATGCATTTGAAAATTGAAAAGGAAGTTTATTTTTAGAATATTTTAAATGCGCAGATTATTCTGCGCATTTTTTATCAGGTTAGCTTACATTCGTTGACTGGACCATATATTCAAGGAGACAATACTATGAAGGTGTTACTTGTTGGTGTTGGTGGTGTCGGTGAGGCCATTGCTGCGATTGCCAAACCAAGGCCATGGATGGAGTTGATGGTTTTGGCTGATTACAACCTGGACCGCGCCAAGGAAGTTCAGGCTAAATTGGGCGATGCTAACCGTTTTCCTGCCGAGTGGATTGATGCCAGTCAGCAGGAAATGATCGAGGCTATGGCCCGAAAATATAATGTCGATTTGATCATGAATGCTTGTGACCCAAGTTTCAACATTCCGATATTTGACGCCGCCTTTAACGCGGGTGTCAATTATATGGATATGGCCATGACCCTTTCTTCACCGCATCCTGAAAAACCGTTTGAACTACCTGGCATCAAACTTGGCGATTACCAGTTTGAGCGTGCCAAAACATGGGAGCAAAAGGGTATCCTGGCGCTTGTTGGCCTGGGTGTAGAGCCAGGCATGGCGGATGTATTTGCCAGGTATGCCGAGCTGCATTTGTTCGATGAGATTGATGAAATTGGCATTAGGGATGGCGCCAATATCGAAATCAAAGGGTATGAATTTGCCCCGAATTTCTCTATCTGGACCACCATTGAAGAATGCCTTAACCCTCCAGTGATTTGGGAAAAAGAAAAGGGCTGGTTCACCACCGCACCATTTTCTGAGCCAGAAGTGTTTGATTTTCCTGGCGGCATCGGCAAGGTTGAAGTCGTCAATGTCGAGCACGAAGAAGTCTTGCTGATACCAAGGTGGGTCAAAACAAAGCGTGTTACTTTTAAATATGGATTGGGTGACCAATTCATTGGCGTATTAAAAACCTTGCACATGCTTGGGCTGGATAATAAGGAAAAGATCAATGTTAAAGGCGTCCAGGTTGCGCCGCGGGATGTGGTGGCGGCCTGCCTGCCCGATCCTGCGCATCTGGGTGACCGAATGTCTGGCAAAACCTGTGCTGGTACCTGGGTGAAAGGTAAAAAAGATGGGAAACCACGTGAAGTTTACATCTACCAGGTGGCAGACAATGAAGAATGTATGCAACGTTGGAATTGCCAGTCAGTGGTGGCCCAAACTGCTTTCAACGCGGTGATAGGAATGGATTTATTGGAACACAATCACTGGCAGGGTGTGGGCGTGCTTGGCCCTGAGGCTTTCGATCCAATCCCATTCATGGATAAAATGGCAGATTATGACTTTCCGTACGGCATCAAGGAAATGAATTAATTTGATGGGGAGGCAGGTGCATAAGCGCACTTGTCTCCCCATACTGAAAAGTGAACGAGGAGGACATCACCATGGCGCAACCAAATGGAGTTCCAGGGGCATCCATTCAAAGAGAAGCCTCGAAGCTTAAACGTGAATTGACACTTTTACCGTTAGCTGGGTTGATTTATTTTACAGTTTCTGGAGGCACTTTTGGAATTGAAGGTCTAATCGGTTATTCTGGACCGGGTCTGGCGATGTTGATGATCATCCTGACACCCATCATCTTCAGTTTGCCAAATGTAATGATGGTGCGTGAATTGACCACCCTTATGCCTGCTGAAGGTGGTTATTACCACTGGGTCAAGCAGGCTTTTGGTTCTTTCACCGGTTTTATGGCCGGCTGGAACAATTGGATCGTCTCCTGGCTGGATGTTGCCATCTACCCGGTTCTGGCCTATTATTACCTCAGCTTTTTCTTTCCCTGGCTGAACGACGGCCCAACAATTTTTGGCATCAATCTCTGGCAGATTGTGATCTCGGGCATTATTATCTGGTCAATCAGTTATATGCAGATCCGTGGCGCTCAAATTTCAGGCTGGTTTACCAACGGCCTGGGGGTTTTGCTCATCATTCCGCTGTTTGTGATGGGTTTCATCGGGATCTATAATTGGGTCGTGGCTGGCATGGCTTTCGATCTGCCATTTCTGCCCGGTGGAGAGCCAATTACGCCTGAAGCACTCGGTGGCGCATTGAGTACCGGTCTTTTTATCGTAATGTGGAACTATATGGGCTGGGAACTGCCTACTGCAGCTGGGGACGAAATCGTAAACCCCAAAAAGACCTACCCCATGGCCTTGACCCTCGTGCTTGTTGGCGTGATGCTGACCTATGCCATCCCGACCTTTGGCGGTTTGTATGGTGGTGGTGGTGAAAAAGATACTTATCTACTCTGGGGCATTGAAGCCACCTCAGATTCCGGAATTGGCGCTGACCTGGCAAATGATTATGGCGTGACCGAGCAGCAAGTCCTGGACATGGGCGCGGACCCAACCGGTAGCACGGGCTGGGAATTTCCCAACATTGGTCGTGCCGTTGGAACAATTTTTGGTGGGCCAGGTTTCGGTATTTTCCTGGGCGGTTGGCTGACCTTTGCGGCAGTCCTGAGCATGGTGGGTTTGTTCACCGGCAACAGCCTGGGGGGCACGCGTATTCCGTTTGCGCTGGCCGAAGATGGCATGTTTCCGCGCTGGATGGTGAAGGTGCATCCAAAATATGGCACCCCCTATATTGCCATCATCGTGACGGGTTTCATATATTGGTTTTTTGCATCCTTTGATTTTTCCACCCTGGTGGTGGCTGATGTGTTCTTGCAGTTGGTTGTTATTCTGGCAGAATTTGGGGCACTGTGGGTCTTCCGTTTTAAAATGCCGGATGCTCCTCGTGATCGTGTTCCTGGTGGCTGGTTTGGTTTGGTGCTGGTCAGCCTTGGCCCGGTGCTCATCATCCTGGTGGCAATTATCAGCCAATTTTTGGAAGAAGGCTGGTCGTCACTCGGTTTTGCGCTCTTATTTATGCTGGCAGGTGCGCTTCTGTACATCCCGATTATGAAATACCTGAAGCCGGGTGTGCCAGATGTCAATCCTTTCAGCTCGGGTGACGAATAAGATTAGGATTGTTCAATAAATTCAGCCCTGTTCTTGCCAATCCCAAGAGCGGGGCTGTTTTGTCAAAAAGTTCAGTAATTTTACGAATTTTTGTCTGAAGCGGAAATAGACCTTTGCTTTAATTCAGCTCACCCGTATAATAGAAATATTAAAACTATCTCAGGAGGACGAAATGCCCCACGGTTATAACGGAAAAATCCTGCATGTAGATCTAACTCATTCCCAGTTGACTGTTGAGACTCCACCCGAATCATTCTACCGAATGTATATGGGTGGTTCCGCAATGGGTCTTTATTATATTTTGAAAGAAATGCCCAAAGGCGCCGATGCGCTTGGGCCAGATAACGTACTGACCTTGATGACCGGCGTCACTACTGGTGCTGCAATATCTGGGCAGAGCCGTATTAATGCCAATGCACGCTCACCCATTTCGGGCGGCATCGGAGATTCGCAGGGCGGTGGTTTCTTCCCTGCCGAACTTAAATTTGCGGGGTTTGATGGGATTGTGATCAAGGGCAAAGCCCCAAAACCGGTCTATCTGTGGATCAAGGACGGCATCCTGGAATTAAAAGATGCCGCGCACCTGGCTGGCAAGTTGACCGGTGAGGTGGATGATTTACTGAAACAGGAATTGGGCGACGAAAAGATAGAAATTTTGCAGCATGGTCCTTCCGCTGAAAAGGGTGTGCTTTATTCCTCCTTGCTCAGTATGTCGAATCGTAATAACGGACGCACCGGTATGGGCCTGGTGATGGCTTCCAAAAACTTGAAGGCGGTGGTTGTTCGTGGCACGCACAAACCTGCTCTTGCCGATGCCAAAGCATTGACCGCCATCAACCGTGAAGGTCCCAAGCGCTTGCCTGATAATGGCGATATGGCCGGATTGGCCAAGTATGGGACTCCCAGCATCCTTATGCCCCAGAATTCAATGGGTACGCTGCCCACTCATAACTATAATGAAGCTGTCTATCAGTTTGCTGAAAATATCAGCGGTGAAAAACTGTATGATGAATATTTACGCGGTGCCGCAGAAGGAAAACAGGATAAGCAGGGGCGCGATACCTGTTATTCTTGTATTGTGCGCTGTAAGCGTGTGGTGGAGTTGGAAGGCAAGTATAAGGTCGATCAGAAGTATGGCGGCCCGGAGTATGAAACTCTTGGTACTTTTGGCTCCTATTGTGACATAAATGACCTGGCTGCAATTTCGCTTGCAAACCAGATTTGCAATGAGTATGCCATTGATACGATTGCTGGTGGCGCTACCATCGCGTTTGCGATGGAATGTTACGAAAAAGGGATTATCACCAAAGCACAGACCGGTGGTATCGATTTGAAATTTGGCGATGCGGATGCCATGTTGGAAGTGCTGCGGCAGATCGTAACTGCCTCAACCCCGTTTGGAAAACTGCTCGGGCAGGGTTCTGAAAAGGCTGCTGCTGCCTGGGGCAATGGCGCTGATGAGTGCCTGACGACAGTCAAGGGCGCCGAATCGCCCGCGCACATGCCGCAAGCCAAGCGCTCCCTGGCGCTGATCTACGCCGTCAATCCTTTTGGCGCGGATCATCAATCCAGCGAACACGACTGGATGATTGAAGAAGGCATTGCTTCTGATCTGTATATGACTCGACTGGCTGAATTGGGCATGGAAGAACGGTTGCCACCGCTCTCACTCGGTAAAGCCAAGGTGAAATTCTCCTATCTGACTGAAGTTTTTTATTCCATGTTGGATAGTTTGGAACTCTGCCAGTTTGTCTGGGGCCCTGCTTGGACGCTCTATGGACCCCAGGATACAGCCAACCTGGTTAAGGCAGTTACGGGCTGGGATGTATCGGTTGATGAGTTGATGAAGGTCGGTGCGCGCCGTTTGAACTTGATGCGCACATTTAACACTCGTGAGGGGCTGGATCGCAAGGATGATAGGTTGCCCAAGAAATTTTTCAAAGCCTTGCAAGGCGAGGGCCCAACCGCCGGAATTGCCATTACGCATGAAGAGGTTGAAGCCGCGCTGGATGAATATTACAAGCTGGCTGGTTGGACCAATAATGGCGATCCGACCAGGGCTTCCCTCCAGGCGCTTGACCTGGAATGGGCCTTCGAATTGCTCTAATAATAATTCCGCTCGTCCCGCAGGTTCCAGCCTCAAGATAGGCGACAAACCTGCGGGACGATTGACCAACTCATCTACATCCTGCTGGATGGGTTCGAGCCCAGGCAGAAACTGGGCATATTCAAGTCTCGAGCGAGTAAATATGACAACCACACTGTACGAACAGAATTTTCCGCACATGTCACCTGTTTGGTCGCGCATCTTCCCCATCGAAGCTGAACGCGCTGAAGGATCCTACATCTACGCCACTGATGGCAAAAAATACCTGGACTTTACTTGCGGAATTGGAGTGACGAATACAGGTCACTGTCACCCCAAGGTTGTGGCGGCCGTTCGTGAACAGGCTGGTCTCTTTCTGCATGCCCAGGCCAATATCGTTGTACATCAGCCCATGCTGCAGCTAATTGAAGAAGTCCGCAAGATTGTCCCGCCTTCCATCGACGGTTTCTTTTTTAGCAATTCAGGTGCAGAAGCGGTCGAAGGCGCAGTCAAGCTGGCTCGCGCAGCCACGGGCAGGCAGGCCGTGGTTGTATTTACAGGTTCTTTCCACGGTCGAACTGCTGGAACCATGGCACTGACCACATCCAAGACCGGTTACAAGGGTGTCTCGCAGGTATTGCCTTCGGGAGTGTATGTCACCCCATTCCCCTATGCTTTTCGCCTGGGTATGAGTGAGGAAAAGGCCAGCCAGTATGCACTCGGGGCCCTGGAAGAATTGTTTATCACCCAAATTTCTCCGGCCGATACCGCTGCCATCCTGATCGAACCCGTGCTCGGAGAAGGCGGTTATGTGGTTCCACCGGCCTCGTTCATGCAAGGCCTGCGCGAAATTTGCAATAAATATGGCATCTTACTTATTTTCGATGAAGTTCAGAGTGGGTTTGGACGGACAGGCAAATGGTTTGCTCAGGATCATTTTGGAGTGGTACCTGATATTATGACGGTCGCCAAGGGTCTTGCTTCTGGCATGCCGCTTTCTGGTGTATTCAGCCGGCTTGATTTGATGAAAAAATGGCCGGTTGGCTCGCATGGCGGCACATACGGCGGTAATGCCGTCGCAATGGCTGCGGGTGTTGCCACCATTCACGCTATTCGAGATGAGAAGATGCTTGAAAATGCTGTTGAGCGTGGCACCCAGCTTCAAACCGGGTTGCGTAAATTCCAGGAGGAGTTTTCGGCGATCGGGGATGTGCGTGGTCTTGGGCTGATGATCGGGACCGAGTTCCTGGATGCCAGGGGCAAACCTGATAAGACCACCGTCAAGGCGGTTATTCACTCGGCTGAGCAGCAGGGTCTGTTATTGTTATCCTGCGGTACTTACGACAACACCATTCGCTGGATCCCACCGCTAAATGTCAGCGCAGAACAGGTGCATACTGGTCTGCAAATATTTGGACAAGCCTTAAGTGATGTCTTAAAGTAAGGTTTGGTATCGCACCTTCTTAGTTTAATCATTCAATGATCGATTGGTAAATCATGCCACCATTAGACCGTTCCCGCTTGGAACAACTTATTCGTGCAGAGGAAGTCCTCTTTCATGAGCAGCACCCTAAATCCTATGCGCTATACCAGCGTGCCCGGAAATCCCTGCATGGCGGTGTGCCCATGCTCTGGATGATCCGTTGGGCGGGCTCTTTCCCGGTATTTGTCAAAGAGGCCAAAGGCGCGCATTTCACAGATGTCGATGGGCGAGATTATATCGATTTCTGCCTGGGTGATACCGGTGCCATGACCGGGCATGCGCCGGCCGCCACTGTCGCGGCTGTCATGCGCCAGATCGAAAAGGGCACAACTTTGATGCTGCCGTTTGAAGATGTCATTGCGGTTGGCGAAGAACTTCAACGTCGATTTGGCTTGCCGTTCTGGCAGTTTGCCCTGACGGCCACGGACGCCAACCGTTTTGTTTTGCGAATGGCACGCATGATCACCGGTCGCCCCAAGGTGCTGGTTTTTAATTATTGCTATCACGGCTCTGTTGATGAAACCTTCATTATCCTGGATGAAGAAGGCACTCCCATGTCGCGCCCCAATAATATGGGCCCGCAGGTAGACCCGATCTATACCACCAAGGTGATTGAGTTTAACGATATCGCTGCGCTGGAAACTGCCCTGTCTGCGGGTGATGTGGCCGCCATATTGGCGGAACCGGTCATGACCAATATTGGCATTATCCATCCTGCCCCTGGCTATCATGATGAACTGCGTAAGCTGACCCGCAAATATGGTACCCTGCTGATCATTGATGAGACCCACACCATTTGCGCAGGTCCGGGTGGTTACACGGCTGCGTTTGGTCTTCAGCCCGATTTTCTGACCCTGGGAAAGCCCATCGCGGGTGGCATTCCGGCTTCAATTTATGGATTCACCCAGGAAGTAGCCGATCGGTTCGATGCCTTGCTGGTGAAAGACGATTCAGACGTGGGCGGGATTGGCGGCACTCTGGCCGGAAATGCGCTTTCGATCGCCGCCATGAAGGCCACCTTTGAAGAGGTGCTGACCCCCGCATTCTATGAGCAAGCATTTGCGCTCCAGGAAAAATTTACAGCTGGTGTGGAGTCTGTTATCCAGGAATTTGGGCTGCCCTGGATCGTCAAACGTCTGGGCAATCGCTCTGAATACTGGTTCCGTCCTACTCCACCCAAAAATGGTGGTGAAGCTGCTGCAGCCATTGATCACGAGCTTGATCGGTTTATGCATCTTTATATGCTCAACCGGGGTATTCTAATGACCCCATTCCACAACATGGCCTTGATTTCTCCCGAAACATCCCAGGCCGATGTGGATTATCACACCCGGGTATTCCGTGAGGCAGTAATAGCCTTATTCGGTTAAAGGTAAACTATCCGGACCAGGGATTTTCTCTCTTCTGGATTCCCGCATGGAGAACAAATGCAAATCTGGCGTATTGATGTCAAAGAACACAAGCTAAGCACCGAGCCGGTGCCAGCCAGTTGGGAACAACTTGGTGGGCGTGGACTGTTGGCGCGCATCATGCTGGACGAGGTTGAGCCGACCTGCGAGCCACTCGGTCCCAGGAATAAGCTGATTTTTGCCCCCGGATTGCTGGTGGGCCATATGGTCTCTTCTGCTGACCGTATTTCAATCGGGGGAAAATCTCCGCTTACCGGTGGAATCAAAGAAGCCAATGCCGGTGGACGCACAGGTTTGCACTTGGCCACCATGGGCATCAAGGCCCTGATCATTGAAGGTCAGCCGCTTGAGCCCGGTTTGTGGACACTGCACTTGAGTCTGGCTGGCGCAAGCTGGGAACGCGCTGCTGAGTTGACCGGACTGGGTGTTTATGAAAGTGCCCAAAAACTGGTCCAAAAATTTGGGGATAAAGTTGCCATATCCCTGATCGGCCCCGGTGGTGAGATGAAGCTTTCTTCTGCCGGTATTCAGAATATTGATAAGGATAAAATTCCCTCGCGCATCGCAGCTCGTGGAGGGCTGGGTGCAGTCATGGCAACCCGCGGATTGAAAGCCATCGTTTTTGATTCTACGGGTGGTCAAAAACCACCCATTCTTGATCCAGAAGCTTTTAAGCGAGCTCAGAAAGACTACACATCTCAGTTGATGTTACATCCGCAGACCGCCCTCTATCGCGATTATGGCACCCAGGCAATGCCGCGCATGACCGATGGCTTTGGCGCACTGCCAACCCGAAATTTTTCGTCCGGGCATTTTGAACAGGTTGAGACCATCAGCGGCGAATATATGCGCGATCTGCTCTTGAGCCGGGCTGGCGAATCAAATCCTACGCATGCCTGCATGGCTGGCTGCACGATCCGCTGTTCTAATATTTTTGGCGGTGAAGATGGCAAGACGATTGTATCTCCGCTTGAATATGAAACGGTCGGTTTGATGGGCTCGAACCTGGGTATTGGTTCGCTGGATGATATTGGCCGCCTAAACTGGCAGGCCAATGATCTTGGCCTGGATTCAATTGAGCTCGGGGCCGCCCTTGGCGTGGCTTGCGATGCCGGTTTGATGCAGTGGGGGGATGCCAGCCGCGCGCTTGAACTGATCGATGAGATCCGTCGCAATACGCCTTTGGGCCGGATCCTGGGGATGGGTGCAGTCACGACCGGCAAGGTGCTGGGTGTGGAGCGAGTGCCTGCCACCAAGGGCCAGGCTATGAGTGCTTACGAGCCGCGCGCCATTAAGGGTACTGGTGTGACCTTTGCTACCACGCCGCAAGGCGCAGACCATACCTGTGGGCTTACAATTCGGGCCAAAGTTAACCATACCGATCCAAAGGGCCAGGCCGCTATTTCACTGGGGGCCCAGCTTAACATGGCCGGCTACGATACACTTGGCGCCTGCATTTTTGCCGGGTTTGGTTTCGCAGCAGCACCCACGGCCATTCCAGAATTAGTCAAAGCCCGGTATGGCTGGGATGTGCCGGCAAACTTCCTTCAAGAATTGGGCAAGCAGACCATCAAGATGGAGCGCGAGTGGAACCGGCGCGCCGGGTTTACCAAAAAAGATGATCGCTTGCCAGAATGGATGACCCGCGAGCCATTACCTCCGCTGAACGCGGTCTTTGATGTTGCCGATGAAGACCTGGATACTATTTTCGACAATCTATAATCTCCGTTTCAGCTTTTGTGTATTCCAATCGCACCACTGTCAGGTTTTTATATTTTCCTGAAAAGGCTGAACCATTTTTTAACCTGGCTCTCCTGCTTTTTCTGATCGTTATTTAGAAGTTGGCTGGTTAAAGTTTTTTCTTTCGCAGAGCCATAGATCATCTCAGTATTTTTGTAGCCAGGCGTGGATACACGGGTCCTGCCAGTATGCTACTTTTCTGCCCATATTTATTACAAAAATTTGCATTTTTGAGAAGAGCGATATTCGGGATACCAGGGTGCTTGCTTGAATAACAGCCTTGTTGTATATTGGTATTTATTGCGCCTGTGGAGTTAAGATGCCCGCCAACCAACAATTTGACAACATTATCGACAGGGTCAAGAAAACCTTTGCGGTCCTGCGTGTTATGTTTACCGAGACACCGCCGAATCCGGCTGGGGTACCAGTTCAATTGTCGCAGCTTGTTGTGGACGAACCTGCTCCCGTGGTTGCCCAGGCAGTTGAGCCGGAAAACCTGAAGGTACCTGAAGCGGTCAAGCATGTTTCAGAATCCAAAAAGAAGCCAGAAAAAGCCCCAAACGCCTCACGACCAGTTCGCGAGGCGCTCCTGCTTTCAGAAGCGCACCAACGCTATCTTGAAAACATCCTGGCGGCGCATGAATTTATGGCTCTGCCTGGTTTTGGCACTGGCGGCCAGTCTCTAGAAATTCAATTTGAAAAAGTCTATGTGCCACTCCAGCTTATGGATCTACGCTTGGGGGTGATCCGCCCGGAAAGGGACGATGGACCTTATGGCGGGGCGGCAGTGCTTAGCCTGGCCAGTGCCTTGCAGCGTTATCGCCGCCTCGTGATTACCGGGATGGCGGGCTCGGGTAAATCCACCCTGATAAATTTCATGTTGTTGACCTATGCCCGTTCACTGATGGGTGAGAAGCAGGAGTCAGCTGTTGCATCCGCCAAGCCGGCTGCTGTAGGGAAACAACGCATAATCAATGCTGAAGATGATCACCTTCCCATCCTGATTTCTGTGCGTGCCCTGGGTCATTATCTGAAGGAAAAATATCGAAAATCAGGCCCGGATAGCCCGGTGCGACTGTTGAATTATCTGCGCATAAGGTCTGAAACGCAGAATCTGGCTTTGCCTGATAAGTTTTTCGACTCACATATTGTCACCGGCCGGGCCCTGGTCTTGCTGGATGGCATGGATGAGATCGATGATCAGCGCTTGCGCCAGCGTGTAATGCGCCTGATCGTTGAGTTTGTCAAACGCTTCCCATCCTGTCGTTATATCGTAACCAGTCGTCCGTTCACCCAAAAGTGGCCAGACGAAAACACCCCACTTTTGAGCGAACAGTTTGGCACGATCCAGATACGCGAATTCATTCCGGGCGAAGTGCGCCAGTTTGTACGCGTGTTTTCAAATACAGTTGAGATTGGGCTGGCTGGCGCGGAGACTTCTGATGTGCTCAGCAGAGCACGTTTGAATACCCAAAAATTGATTGGTGCTATTGAGACCAACTCCAACCTGGCTGACCTGGCGGTTACTCCTCAGGCTCTCACCATGCTGGCCCTGGTTCAACGCCACCGGGAACAACTGCCTGAACACCAGGCATATCTGTACGATTCGGCTGTGGATGTCATGCTGGACCAATGGGATCTTGCTAATCTTCCCGAGCAGGCGACCCGCCTTGAAGCCGGTCAGCGCAGCCTGGATCGCGTGGAAAGACGGCGGGCGTTGGAGATACTGGCTTTTTGGCTGCATCAGAATAATCTTACCGAGGCAGCGCCCGATGTTTTGAAGACCGCTCTGCAGCCATGGTTCTTGCAGCGTTATCATGCGGATCAGGCTCTGGCCAGTGCGGCTCTGGATACTTTTATGCGGTTTGTGGGGGAAAGTTTCGGCCTGTTTGTTGAGTGCGGCGCAGACCAGGTTGGATTTTCCGGGCGTATTTATCAAGAAATTCTGGCTGCGCACGCGTTATCTGAACGTGAAGATAGCCTGGCTTATATTGTTAAATGTCTGCCTTCACCCTGGTGGCATGCAGTCATCCTATTTGAAGCCGGCATTCTCAGCACACAAAAGCACCGGGTCAGCGAATTGGTCCAATCTATCCAGGGTGCTGGTCAACAGTCCCGGTTAGATTCAAACCGTTTTAGCTTGCTGGCCGCCGAGTGCCTGTCGGATTTTGATCTGAAGGATTTGGACCCCGGTCTGCTGGATGACGTTAGAAAAAGCTTGAAGAAGGTCGCCAACGTGCCGCTCCGGCCGGGTGACCGCCAGTATCTGACACATAAGCTTATGGCCAGTAATGCTCTGACAAGTTTGCAGGGTGGGCAGAGTCTGGCGCGTTTTTGGCAGCCGCCTTTTGGCGAGCCAGAATGGGTTAAAATTCCATCTGGCGAGTTTTGGATGGGTGACGTATCTGTGAATGATA
>CAINXK010000083.1 GCA_903854805.1 uncultured Anaerolineae bacterium | reverse complement strand
CGGCCGCAGCTGGCCGCGTGTATCTCCAGCCATGAAAACAAGTTTTTCAGGCTGTCCTGCTGAACGCAGCGCATTGATCTTCTCGGCCACAGTTTTGATGGCTTCATCCCAAGAAATAGGTTCCCATTCCCCGCTGCCACGCTCGCCCTTGAGTTTTTGCGGCCCATCCAATCGATCGGGGTGATAGAGCAGTTCTGGTGCAGCCTGCCCTTTAGGGCAGAGTGAGCCAGAATTGATGGGATGCATAGGGTTGCCTTCCAGCTTGACCACGTTTCCATCGGCTACGCGTGCCAACGTACCGCAGGCCGATGGGCACAACGAGCATGCGCCTGCCACGATCACGTCGTTTGACGAAGTTTTGATACTGCCCTCACTGGCAGCCAACACAGTTTGCCGGTTACCAGTGACATTTGAAATTGTTTCAAGGACCGCAGCCGTACCAGCCGCGCCTACAGTTACCTTAAGAAAGTCTCGGCGTGAAAATTTGGCGGCCATTTAGTTGCCTCCACAAGCGGGATTATCGGGTGATGGAACACAAATGAGGTGCCCCGGGTCAAGTGGAAAAGAATCAGGGATGGGTGTCGCAATCCCACTGGACATATCAGCAACAAAACTGGTTAGAGCATCCAATTGTGTCGGAGTAAACTTGGCTTCGAAAGCAGGCATACCGCTGCGCACTCGTCCAGTCAGGATCTGCGCCTTGATCTTGCCAGCGGAAAGACCGCTTCCGACCAGTTCGCGGCCAAAAAGACCTTCACCGTGACGACCGTGGCAGCTGGAACAAGCGATCTCATAAATTTCAGCGCCATCGATTGCACCCGGCGCGGCCAAGACACCCGCCAGCTCAGGAACTTTATCGGGTTTGCCTTTAGAAGCCCAGATCAGACCACGCAGGGTGCGCGGACCGCCGCCACCCGGACTGACATGACAAGTGGCGCAGGGTTCGCCTGTACGATTGGCATATTCGGGTAGAGCATGGCCGGGTGTGGCGCTCCAGAAAAGGATAAATGAAAAAATGCCGGTGACTGCCAGGATAATGATCACTACCTGGGGCGATAACGAGAAACTAAGTTTGGGAGGTTTCATTTTCAGCATCCTGAAAAAAATCAGGGGGGAAGGGCTAAAAACCCTTCTCCCCTGCATACGAAACTACAATTATTTAGTAGGCAGCGTTTGGACCCAGGCCATTACATCAGCAATGTCCTGTGCTGACCAACCAAGGTTCATACCAGCAGGCATGCGCGCGCCGGGTTCACCAACTGTGGCAACATGCATGAAGCCCCAGGGTTCTTCAGTGGCGATATTACCAAGGAACTCGTTACCGCCTTCATCAGCCTTGAAATTGATTGTTTTGCCATCATCGCCATGACAGACTTTGCAAACTGAGGTAAAGAGAACCTTGCCATGCGTGGCATCCCCAACCGCCTTGCCATCAGCTCCAATAAAGGCTGTGTGATCAATCATACCTTTTTGCATAAAGGCGACCATACGAGCCATTTCGTCAGCGTTGAAATAGGATTTAAAGTCATGATCCTTATTTTTCGATCCATCCAGCCAGCCGGTCAGATCGGCTTCACTCATGCTCTGGGCAGTCAGAATTCCAGGGAACCCAGTATAGCCTTCGCTACCCGTGGCATTCAAACCGTCCTGGCCCTTATAATCCAGGCCATGGCAGGAAGAACACAGCCAGGTATCGCCGCCGGTAAGACCACTATTCCCTTTTTGACCCTTCCAAAGGGGCTGGTCGGCCGTAGGTGCTTCAACAGCCAACGCTTCGGGCCAGTTATCGTACATACGGCCACCTTCAGTCGCTGGGCTGGCCTTTGGTTTGGTTTGAAGATAAGCAATCAAATCTGCGTAATTCTGGTTTGTCCAGCTGTTATCTATCCCTGCTGGCATTTTCTCCACACCAGGCTGACCAAAACGAATCTTATGTAGAATTTTTGGCCCATTCTCTGCAACTGTGGCCGGATATTCAGGAGAAGAATCCGGGCTAAAGTTGATTGCAAGGGATTCTGGCCCATGGCAATCTTTGCAGGTATTGTCGAACAGGGTTTTGCCTTCATCCGCCTTACCATTGACTGGCTTATTGTCTACAACGACTACTGAGGCATCCATCACTTCCTTGCTTACGAATAAGGCCAGATCAGTCAGAGCCTGATCATCCAATACGGAAGAAAAGTCGTGGTTTTTATCGGTCGAACCCTTCAGGATTGCCAAAATTTCGTTCGGGTCTTTGCCTGCATCAACCAGGATGCCTGTGAAAATTTTGGTACCTTTGTAATCATAACCATGGCACTTGGAACAACTCCAGGATGATGATATCGACACTTCACCAGCGGTCGAAGCTTTCCAGACCGGATTCAACTCAGTCGGGGCTTCTGCTCCGGTTTCGGTGATCCAACTGTTGTACATTTTTCCACCACGAATGGAATCTCCCGTCAATTCAGGCAGGGCAGTCGGAGCTTCGGTAGCGGCGACAACCGTGGGGGCCGCGGTTGCGGGAACTACAGGGGCGGCTGTTGGCGCAGGTGTGGCAGCCGGAGCACCACAAGCCGAAAGCATGACAGCCAGAACAAGCAAAGCACTTGCCAGAACGAGCATCTTTTTCATATCCACATCTCCTGTTGGTTGTAATAAGCAAAAACATCAAAAAACTTACCCTGTTAAAATATCATTAGTGCGCGTCAAAATGATGTCTCAAACTGTCTCAAACACGTCCTCGTTTGACACAGAAGTACCAGCGCTGCACTCACGCCTCAGTAAAGTGACTATAATGAATAAAATCGGATCGGATCTGATCGACGTAGAACGCCCCAGGTACTTCCCTGGCGGATGAAATGGTAACCGCAGGTTGAAACCTGCCATTCACACCACTCGAAAATAATGAGACCCTAAACATGACCAAACTCCAAAGTTGGCTGAACAAAGAACGGACCCTGGATTTAAATTTTTTACAATGGGCGCTGCCGTCTTTCCTATCATCAACTGCCATAATTTTCGAGTTGGTGGAACACGGCTCTGAGGACGATTGGTTGGGTGCCGGGTTTATGGGCGAGATGATCATTTTCGGTTTTATGGGGCCAATCATTATCGCGTTGATCCTGGGCTGGATGCGGCTATTGATGAATGCCGAAAAACAGGCGACTGTTGAGTTACAAACCCTTAACCGCGCATTGGAAAACAAAGTGGATGAACGCACGGCTGCGCTCGAACAGCGCAACACCGAATTGGCGCATGCGAATCAAAATCTACAGCATCTGGACGAAATGAAATCGGAGTTTGTCTCGCTTGTCAGCCATGAGCTCCGCGCCCCGCTCTCAACACTCAACGGTGGTCTTGAATTAGCTTTATCGAACCCGGAAACAATGAGCCCATCGGCTCGCCGCACCCTCGAGACAATGGTTGGCGAAAGCGCTCGTCTAACTAAACTGGTGCAAACCATCCTGAATGTCTCACGCTTGGAAGCTGGCAAGCTGGAAGTCAACATTGGGCCGGTGGCCCTGCGTCCATTAATGGAACAGGCTGCCGAAGTTATCCTGATCCCTTCAGGCCGTCCACTGGAATGGAAATTTTCCCCTGACCTGCCACCCGTCCTGACCGATGAAATTCACCTGGAAGAAATTCTGCGCAACCTGATGCAAAACGCTGATAAATATTCCCCTGCCGGCATGCCCATCTATTTATGTGCTTGCCAGGAAGGTGACAAGGTGCGTATTTCAATTAAAGACCACGGTTTTGGCGTGCCCAAGGAACTCCAACAGTATATTTTTGAGCGCTTTGGGCGTGCCCATAATCATCAAAAATCCATACCCGGTTGGGGTCTGGGCCTATATTTTGCGCGCAAACTTATCGAAGCCCAACAAGGCTCAATTGGGATTAACAGCCCAATCTGGCCTGAGACAAATTCCCCCGGTTCCGAGTTTTACTTGATTATGCCAATCGCCATTTCGGAAGAGGAATGATTCGATGAGTTCCATTTTAATGATCGATGATGATCCAAATCTTTCCGATTTACTGGGCGTATATCTGAGCGAGCAGGGCCATATCGTTCACAAAGCCGCTGATGGGCAAATTGGACTGCGGACCTTCTTTGAACACAAACCCGATCTTGTAATTCTGGACGTAAGCATGCCAGTCAAAGATGGTTGGGAAACATTGGCTCGCATCCGCGAAATGAGCCAGACCCCCGTTATCATGCTGACTGCCCGCAGCGATGAAAGCGAAGTACTGCGCAGCTTCGCGCTTGGCGCAGATGATTACGTCAGTAAGCCGTTTTCGTTTGCCCAATTAGGGGCGCGTGTGCGGGCAATATTAACGCGCGGAAGAAGCCTGACACCTCGTAGCGAAAGATTGGAAGCCGGTGGCCTGGTTGTAGACCTGGCATCGCGGCATGTCACCCGCGACGGAGAACAGGTTGCGCTGACCCCTACCGAATTAAAACTGCTGACGACACTCATGCGCCACCCCGGCGAAGTCATCTCGGCCGAAGATCTGGTACGCGAAGTCTGGGGACCACAATACAAGGAAGAAATTGGTTTTGTGCGCCGCTATATCTGGCATCTGCGCCAAAAAGTGGAAAAAGATCCTGAAAATCCACAGTATATCCATAACGAACGCGGCTTCGGATATCGTTTCGGAATGGGGTAAAAACGATCAGCTTTTATCAATCACTAACGTCTGATCACTCTGCCTGTTATTCAGGGCTGGAAAGCCCAGGCAAGGACTAAATCCTAGCTTGAAAACTCGGGTTTAGGCTTCAACTAGAAAACATTACCCGAAAGCAAAAAAGACGGTATAGTATTATTCAGCGATGCAATCAAAAATCCTCAGGAGGTTCACCACATGCAAGATGCAGACTTTATCATCATAGGAGCCGGTTCAGCCGGACTTTCCGCTGCTTACGATCTTAAAAAGCAAGGTGCCTCAGTGCTTGTACTGGAAGCACGTGACCGTGTTGGTGGGCGCACCTGGAGCAGCGTGCTGGAAGGCGCCGAGGTAGACTGGGGCGGCGAGTGGATCGGCTCGGGGCAACCACTTGTGTATGCGCTTATAAAAGAACTGGGGCTGCGCACTTTTCCCACATTTGACACCGGCTTAAAAGTATTGGAGCTGAATGGCCGGACATCTACATATCGCGGAACGATCCCATCGATGGCTCCCTGGAAACTTCTACAAATTCAGATGGCCATCTGGATTATTGATGCCTGGGCCAACCGGCTGGATATCAATGAACCCTGGAACCATCCGAAGGCCTCACAGTGGGATGCCACCACCCTGGATGCTGTACGCAGAACCTTCATGTGGAGCGCTGATGCGCGCGCGACCATGGATGCAGCCATGCGCACAATTTTCGGCGCAGAATCTGGCGATCTATCCATGCTGCACATGCTGGCCTATGTTCATTCTGCCGGCAGCATGAACAACCTGATCGCCACGGATAGCGGCTTTCAGCATGACCGCGTTGCCGGAGGCACTCAATCCATCTCGCTGGCATTAATGAACTCGATCGGCACAGACCGCGTCTTGCTCGGACAGCCTGCAAGCGCCATTGCCCAGGATGCATTCGGCGTAAGGGTCAGCACCTCAACCGGAAAAACCTACCTGGCCAAACGCGTCATTGTTGCCGTGCCTGTGCCACTGGGCAGCCGCATCGAATTCTCCCCACAGCTGCCAGCCCTGCGCCAACAGTTGATGAACCGGTCAAGTATGGGTGCTGCGGTGAAATGCTTTGTGCGCTACGAACGGCCTTTTTGGCGCGAGCAAGGATTTTCAGGTGAGGTGGCCAGCGGTGATGGCCCAATCGCGGTCACCTTTGATCAATGCAGCGAGGATGGAAAGACGGCTTGCTTGATGGCATTTGTCGGTGGCAAATATGCGCGTACCTGGCACCAGATTGAAGCCAGCCAGCGCAAACAGATCATCATCGATCGCCTGACTGTCTATTTTGGCAGTGAAGCCAGGCACCCAATCGCTTACCAGGAAATGGATTGGGGCGGTGAAACCTGGAGCGGTGGCGCGCCGATTACAATCTTCCCAACCGGAACTCTCAGTGTGCACGGCCCAGCCCTGCGCGAACCAATCGGACGGATCCACTGGGCTGGCACAGAAACCGCCCGCCGCTGCATGGGTTTCATAGAAGGAGCAATAGAATCAGGACAACGCGCTGCAGGCGAGGTTCTAGCAGCAGGATAAACATTTTTGATGAACGGGCTGATGGCCACTTGATGCCATTGGCCCGTTCATCACTTCTCCACAATAGCACACCATTTCAGCTTTTTTACGAATACAAATCACTCCTGCTTATTGGAAAGACTCGAGCCGGATTGGGTTTGCTGACTTTCAGCCCAGACAGCCGGTTGAAGCATACCGATGCATGCATGCTTCAATAAGCAGACTATTTCAATTTTCAGGATCAATGCATAAATCGACCACGGATGATAGCGTGCCACAAGCCCCAGCTTTTCTGAGTGCTGCGACACCAAAAGGGGATTCACTGTCCATTCTGCCGCCCTTCTTTGCTGGGGCGCAAAGAAACAATTTTCCAACACGGCTATACTTGCATTATGAAAATCCAACTTCGCCTGCTTCCCTATATTCTCCTGTCCATCCTGGCACTGCTCTTTGCAATGTGGGCCGGGCTGCTGCGCATGGGCTGGTTGCTGCCCGATTTTTCAACGCTTTCAATCGCTCACGGCCCGCTGATGATCTCAGGCTTTCTGGGTGTGCTCATTCCGCTCGAACGCGCGGTGGCCATCCGCCAAAAGTGGATGTTTGCCGTGCCGCTTGTGGCCGGGTTGGGCTGGGTCAGCCTGTTATTTAGTCCATTCATCGGAGCGCTGTTGCTTACCT
This sequence comes from uncultured Anaerolineae bacterium, assembly GCA_903854805.1. The sequence continues at coordinate 2,116 of CAINXK010000083.1, read as the reverse complement.
TGGGCAGCCTCGGCAGCCTGGCCATACTGGCCGTAATGGTGCGCCGCGACCCACACATCCATACCATCACTATGGCAATTGGCGTACTGGCCTGGGTGGTTGGTAATATTTTATGGATGATGGGCTCCCCAATCTTCCAGGTGGTACTCTGGTGGATCGCATTCCTTATCCTGACAATTGGCGGCGAGCGGCTCGAACTCAGCCGGGTCTTGCGTCCAACGCCCAATCAAACACGTCTCTTTGGCCTGGTCGCAGCTGCACTCCTGGCCGGGGCGATTCTCGCCAGCTTTAACCTGGATCTCGGCTCCAGACTAAGCGGCTGTGCCTTGCTGGGACTCTCATTCTGGTTCATAAGAAATGACATCGCCCGGCGTAACCTTCGCCATCCCAATCCACTCACCCGTTACATCGCCATCTGCTTATTTAGCGGCTTCATCTGGCTGGGAATTTCAGGAGGCCTGTTTCTGTATTTTGGCGCGCTCTACGCCGGACCATATTATGATGCCGCGCTGCACTCTGTTTTTGTCGGCTTTGTGATTGCAATGATTTTTGGCCATGCCCCGATCATATTTCCCGCCATTCTGGGAAAACCGATTATCTTCTACCGTACCTTTTATCTCCATATTAGCTTGCTCCATCTATCCCTGGCCATCCGCATCGCGGGAGATCTATTCAGTAATCAGGTCGTCCGGCAATGGGGCGGACTGCTCAACGAGGTTGCCATCCTGCTATTTTTGGGGATGACCGTTTATTCGATCGTCAAAGGGACCAAAAGCTAATACTCGCTGTCGCCTTCCGGATTGTCGAAACTTCGCGGGCGCCAGGCCAAATCATCTGCACGCTAAAGCGCTCTACTTCCAGCCGATCCAACCAGCTGACTTTGCTGGCTGCAACTCATTTTCGGTAATGGCTCTCATCAAATAATGCCCTATCGTCTTTCTGCACAAGGGAAAGATAACACAGCGCTATGCAAAGGTAGACAAAAAGAGTTCCAGGCAAAAACATCCTGAAACCCGCGATGGTATTAAAACGTATGTAGACTACATAGATTTCTCAGCTAATTCAACAATCTAAAAACCATACAGTTCACGGGACTGTCAATTACTGGGTGAACCAGTCTTTCACAATACATTCAACCCCAGCAGGCTCATACCTACAGAGGACAAGATGCATAACAATGATGATGACAACTGGCTCGAAGGAGCCTTCCTTGCCCAGGAAGAATATGATCGCGACAAGGATAAATGGAAAGGTAACAGAAATGAGATGGAGAGCCATTTCTTATCAACGTATGATACTTTGCCCGGTACCAGCGAATCTCGAGCGGGTAGTAATAATAGCAATAGCAGTGGCATTTGGATCGCAGGATTGATGATCTTTGGGATCTCGTTTTTTTGCCTTTTCTTATTTCTGGCAGGCAGGTAGATCCAACCAAGGGGCCAAGTTCATGGTTGTCACCCCAGAGCTAAAATCGCCAGCAATCTGATCTCAAATGCGGCAGTCTGAAACAAGGTTGCGCTTAGGGTTTACAAACTTTTGTGTGGCTAATATTTATTTCTCTTCCTGATAGTTCTTTCTATCAGAGAACACTTTCGACGAGTAAATATTTATTTGACTAATTCATTGCAGAGTAAGTAATTTATTGGGTGAATTACATGGCATGGCGAATAATAGCCCGCGCCACTACAGGCGCGGCATAATACGTTCCCATTAAAGACTACCTCCCGTTCGTTTATAATTTCTTCACCGCATTGTTCGCATAAGGCCCGGATTCCTGGCCTGCTGACAAGCTGTTGGACCGGTATGACAAGGCGTACTTCCTGAATAGTCAGTAACTCCTCAGCGGGCATGGATTGATAGGCAACCAATTGGGCAAAATAATGGCGGGGTTCGTCTCTGGCGAAGTCGAATGCCCTTTGACGCGCATCAGGCTGGGGAGTGATGCGAAACGCTTGTTCAGTTTCCACGTCCACAAAGGTGGCGGCAATTTTCCCGTAATCCTCAATCCGCAAGGTACGGTGTCCAACTGAACAACAAGTAGCGGCTTCGATGCCATCTGCAAAACAGCCATCGGATTCGATGATAACCATCAGTCGCTTATCGCATCTGGAGGCCT
>CAINXK010000082.1 GCA_903854805.1 uncultured Anaerolineae bacterium | reverse complement strand
GGGGTTTCATCATGGATGACTTCCTGCTCAGGAATATCAGCTTTTCCAACGAATACGCCACCGCGGTGGAAAAGAAACAGGTTGCCATGCAGGACGCGGTGAAAAAACAATATGAAGCCGAACAGATCCAAAAACTGGCCGGTGGTGAAGCGGCCAGGATTCGGGCGATTGCCCAGGCCGAAGCGGATGCGTTAGACATGTTAGGCAAGGCTCTGGCCCGCAACCCGAATGTGATCACCCTGCGGTATGTGGATAAGCTGTCGCCCAATATTCAAGTCATGCTGGTGCCTAATAACGCCCCGTTTTTATTACCCTTACCCAACTTTAATACCCCCATGCCAACCGCCACCCCGTCGGCGGCGCTCAGCCCAACACCCGCAGCTCTGCCAGCGGTAACTACCTCACCCAACCCCACACAAACACCGGTTCCGTAAGATCATAGGTGTCATGAGAACTTTCCATGTAAATTTACTGCTGCTAATTAGCCTGATCCTGGCATCCACCTTATTGGCAGGCTGTACAGACGGCTGTCCTCCCACCTGCCTGGGGGAAAAAATGGGCGGGGTTGATTGGAACGGGAAAAACCTTCGCAAGGCGGTAATGGTTAATTCAACTGCGCGGCAGTCCAACTTTGAAAATGTGGATTTCAGGGGCGCCGATCTGAGCGGGGTCGATTTTTATGGTTCGTCCCTGCAATCAGCCGACCTGACAGACGCATTCCTGGTTGGCGCAAACTTGCAGAAAACTGATCTTTCGGGCGCCACATTTACCAATACCGTTTTGATCGGCGCAGATTTGGAATTGGCCGATTTGACCGGGGTAAACCTGACTTCCTCGAAGCTGACCGCCGTTTCTTTTATGGAAGCCCGCCTGGTAAACGCCAATCTTAGCCAGTTAAACCTGGCCGGTTCTTACATGGACAAGGCCAAAATGGCCGGAATTAAAATGGATCGGGTAAATCTGGCCGGTGGTTTGCTGGACAAGGTTGATCTGAGCGGGGCTGATTTACGTTCCGCGGATATTCGCGGAGGTTGGATCAACCTGGCCAGCCTGGTTACTGCCAACCTGCAGAATGCCAACCTGAGCGGCGCCAGCCTGATGGGTACTGATCTGACAGGTTCTAACCTTTCCGGCGCATCCCTGGCAGGCGCTAACCTGGTAGGGGCGATCCTGCGCGGCGCCGATCTGCGCGGCGCAAATCTTAGCGCGGCGGAACTGATTGCGACCCCTGAGCTTCTGGACTGGAAAAAGCTGGATGACCCCGTGATCGCGAACTTGAGCGAATCCCAGTGGCAAAAATTGGGTCTGGGTGACACCATTTTGGACGGCGTTAAGTATGATGACCATACCATTTGGCCGGAAGGATTTGTCTTGCCAGATGGAGTGATTTACCAGCCGGCGCCGGCCGGTTTAATGGCTTTTCAGAACGCTGATAAATCAGTGTTGATCGCCGGGTCATCCACAGTCGCTGATTTGGCCATGCCTCTGAGCAGGGCTTTCAACCGGCAGCATCCCGATCTTTTTTTCAACTATTTTGTGACCGACAGCGCCTCCGGTATCTCACAGGTGGGGGGCGGTCGGGCCGATATTGGGATGACTTCCCGCGCCCTTACTCCCGCAGAAGCCGATTTATACCCTGGTATGCGGATTATTCCCCTGGCGTATGACAGCCTGGTGGTGGTGGTCAACCTGGATAATCCGTTGAAAACCTTAACCGTTGAAGATCTTCGCTCCATTTTTTCAGGTGAGATCGTAAATTGGAAGCAAGTGGGCGGCAGGGATTTGCCGATCACGGTCCTTGAGCAAAACAACACCATGTTGACGGTCTTCAAAGCGCTGGTGATGGATAAGCTCCCGATCGTGGGTGATCCGGCTGGAATCCTGCCATCCAATGCCGCTCTGCGCGCGGCGGTTGCGGCAGAACCGGGGGCGATCGGGATCCTGCCCCAGAATTTTGTTGACAACAGCCTCCAGCTTCTGGCGTTGAACGGCGTCCGACCAACACCCGAAACGATCCTGGCGAAAACCTACCCTTTGGTCAGACCGTTATATCTTTTGGTCATGAACGAACCCCCTGCTAAAGCAAAAGCCTGGATGGATTTCATCTTCAGCGAAGAGGGCCGGCAGACCATCCTGTTGGAAGGACTGGAGCCTGTTTCGCAATGAAAAAACCTGCAAATACACGGCTTGTGGTTGACCCAAACAGCGTTAAACGGAAAATCAGATGGGTCTTGTTCCTGACGATTGCCACAATATTAATCTGGGTATTCATCTTTAAGGGCGCTCTTTTTCGCTATAACAGTTTACTGCCTTTCGGCTGCCCGCCGGCCTGCGTTGGCGTCCGGCTTGAATCGCAAGATCTTTCCGGTGTTGACCTGAGCGGCGCGGATCTATCAAACGCCGTCC
>CAINXK010000081.1 GCA_903854805.1 uncultured Anaerolineae bacterium | reverse complement strand
TCACAAGCTCTTCGTTTTGGCACTGAACCATCCTGGTTCTGCTGCTCGGGCGATTAAAAATCGATGGTTTGCCCCGCCTGTGGAGTTTTTGCGCCTGTTTTGGCGCAAAACTCCACAAAAAAGCTCTTTCACCCCCTTCCCGTTTTTGGGAAGAGGGCAGGGGGATGGGTTATCGGGGCAAGCCCAAACTGGCACGCCGTGAGTAAATACGATTATTCTTATTCCTGCTTGAAGTTGACGGCAAGGTTTTACCGGAATTCTTATTCTACGAAAATGGATCTTTTCGCATTTGCCTGACCAGGTTCCTTGCTGCACGCAGATGTAATAGATATTTCAGGAATGGAGTCGCATGTGGAATCAACGCTATAACCGGCCAGAATTTGTTTATGGTACCCAGCCAAATGATTTTCTAGTTTCAGTGCTGGAAAGCATCCCTCACGGAAAATTACTCTCGCTGGGTGAAGGTGAAGGCCGTAATGCCGTTTACCTGGCTTCCCAGGGTTTCAAGGTCAGTGCTGTCGATTCTTCGGATGCCGGTTTGAGCAAGGCCAGGCGGCTTGCTGACGAAAAAGGCGTACATATTACCACTATCACCGCTGATCTAGGTGATTTCGAGATCGCTGAGAACAGTTGGGATGCGATCATCTCCATATTTTGCCATATTCCGAGTTCGCTCCGGGTTCCACTCCATAAAGCGGTTGTACAGGGCCTGAAACCTGGGGGCGTCTTCGTACTTGAAGCCTTTATACCCCGCCAGCTCGAAATGAAGACTGGCGGGCCAACCTCGCTGAATACCCTGATGACACTCGCCAGCCTGCGCCAGGAACTTGTCGGGCTGCGCTTCTTGCATGCGCTTGAAATCGATCGGAATTTGGTTGAAGGCATATTCCACACCGGCCAAGCTGCGGTTGTACAGATCCTGGCGGTCAAAGATGCTGAATAAAAACTGACGGCGCAGCTTAAAGGCATAAATCAAAACTTCCCCATCTTAAGGTGGGGAAGTTTTGATTTATGCTGGAAGTCTGGATCTCAGGCGGATCCCCCTGATAGGGCTATTTGGTGGCAAGTTTGAAGCGGGCAACAATTTGTTGGAGTGTGGCAGCCATCTCGGAAAGCGATTGCGCACTGGCTGTAACTTCTTCCACCTGGGCGCTCATTTCTTCGGCAGAAGCGCTAACTTCCTCAATCGAAGCGCTGCTTTCCTCGCTGATGCTGGCGATGGTTTCAATCGCCTTGGTAACCTCATTGGCCCCGGCTGCCATTTCCTCGGTTGAAGCGGTGTTTTCTTCGATGACCGCCGAAACAGTATCCACGGCAGAGATCAGGTCATTCGCGGCGGTACGCATCTGCTGTACCCCTGCTGTGGCCAGCTCAGACTGTTTATAGACAGCTTCGGCCACATCCAGGATATTTGCGAGCGCTTCCCCGGCTGAATTGGCCAGCCGGACACCGGTTTCGACTTCGGTAGCCCCATCTTTCATGGCCGAAACCGCTTCGGCGACGGTTTTTTGAATTTCTTTGATCAAGCCGCCAATTTCCCTGGTCGCGATACTGGATCGCTCAGCCAGTTTGCGAACTTCATCAGCGACGACAGCGAAGCCCTTGCCATGTTCCCCGGCCCGCGCGGCTTCAATGGCGGCATTCAATGCCAGCAGGTTGGTTTGCGAAGCGATATCATCGATGGTTTCGACAATCACGCCGATCTGTTCGGAGCGGGTGCCCATTTCCTCGACCTTTTGCGCCGAGAGCCCGACCTTGGATTTGATATTTTGCATGCCCCGGATGGTTTCTTCGACTGTTTTGGTGCCGGCCCTGGCTGCCCTGGCGGCTTCACCCGAGTCTTTGGTGACGGATTCGGCGTTTCCGGCTACTTT
>CAINXK010000080.1 GCA_903854805.1 uncultured Anaerolineae bacterium | reverse complement strand
TGCTCGGGCGATTAAAAATCGATGGTTTGCCCCGCAAAAAAGCTCTTTCACCCCCTGCCCGTTTTTGGGAAAGGGCAGGGGGATGGGTTATCGGGGCAAGCCCAAACTGGCACCCCGTGAGTAAATACAGAATTTATACACTCATATTATGCTTCAATTGCTCTGCGCGCGCAAATACTTTTCGGGTTTTTTCGACCAGGCACAGGTCTGACCGTGGAACCTGCACGGTTGCCAGCTCCACGGGTGCTGCCACTGCGCTAGGGTCGGACTTCACCTGAATTCAGATCTACCATCATCCGGGCTGTGTCGATGGCTTCAAAATCAGCGCCGCGCAAAACATCCAGCAAGTGCAGCTTTTCATTATCCCAACCTTCAGCGGGTGCCCCCGAGACATACCAGTTTGAACCATTATCCGCCAGGACGAGCCCATATTTTTTCATAGCGCGTAAAATGATCTGCTCCTCAGGCGGAAAGCCAGAGATATCATAGCCTGCCTTCAAACGGAAGCGCGCACCCATGGGTGGAATACCCATCTTCGCATCGGAAGTCTGGTGCCGGGCGGGCCAAATATACCCGGCTGTGTCTTCAGCGGTAAAGCGCAGCGCGTGGGTTATTTCTCCGGATGTAATTTCAGCGTAGCGTGCCAGACCAGGGAAAATTGGCAGCCCGGCAGCGTCCGCCGAGGTCCAATCTGCTGGGCGTAGATCATTTTCGCCCAGGTTCCAAATGGCACCCGATCCGCCGCTCCATTGACCGTCTGCAAAGTGAGCCGCATAGATCTCATAGAGTGTGCAGGTGCCGGGTTCAACCAGCAGGATGTGATGATCCGAGCCGTATTCAACCTGCGGGTTGGCCGGAATTGGATAGGGCCCCGGATCTGATTCGCCGGCATATTCAAACTGGAGCGAAAATTTTGTTTCGCCTGCGTCAGCGATCAAATTGTACGGAATTCCTATCGGCCCGCCATCCCAGCTGCCTGAACCAAAATCCATGTGCAAGCTTTCGCCAGACCCGATGCTCTCGATCCACTGCTCTGACATGGCATGCACAGGCAGCTGGTCGATGGCTGCATTCCAAAAATTATTAGCCGGAAAGCTGTCGCAGTTTGTGATCTGCACAGCTGGTCCGGGCAGCTCAGTTTGGGTGGGGCTGGGGAGTGGTTCATCCTGCTGGGTGGGCGTGGAAGGTTTCTCCGGCCAGGTTGGCACCGGAGAAACAGCCGGCAGCGGCGAGTCTACCTGCGTTGGCTGTGCGGGTGCCGTCAAAAGGGCGCAGGCGCACAGCACGATTGGGAAAATGCACAAGAAAAGCATGCTTCGTCTGTTGCTCATCAGCTGATCTCCCTGGGATAACGGTTTTTTCCAGCGCTGACCCGCAAAGTGCCATGGGCTCTGCCACTGCCTGGGAAGGAAAACCTCGGGTTTTTGAACGTAATCTATTCTATCCGGGTATTGACTGGTTGTGATCCAGATTCAGGTCGTATTTCTTCACGGCCATGCCTGCCAAAGAACGAAAATCGGTGCGCTTTGCGTACCCCGCAGGTGGTTATTTCTGCGGAATTATTCCGCAAAAATAACCACCAAAAGACCTTGTGTTACTGTATTTTACACAGATTTTCTTAGCCCAACGACCCGGCCAGGGCTGCCACCAGCGCCCGGCCCAGATCGTCACTCAGCAGTTCAGGCACGACCTTGGAACATGGGGCCCTGCTAACAACGACCAGGCGTAACTCGTCAAGGTTTTTGGCAAGATGATGCGCTATAGAAGAAGCGGGTCTACCCATCAGAATATGATATGCAGCCGTTTGCAGACTGTCCGCCGGGGCCGGCAGGCTTGAGACTGCCTTTGCGCAAGCCATGAATTGTTCGGGCTCTCTGGTTGCATCTGCCAGCTCGTGCAAGGCCAGGGCGCGCAGAAAGCCCGCGAATCCACTGGCGCTGTTCTGTACCAGCCAGGCATAAGCGCGTTGGGTTTGTTTACGCAAGAAACCTTTCTGCGTAGTTTGCCCGCTGCGAATAAATGCCAGCAGAGCGGCAGCTGTGAGCTCAACGTCATTTTTCCAGGAACCATTCAACTGCTGCGAGCGCGCCAGCTCACGTATGATGTTCGTAGTTTCAGCTGAGGTCGAAATTCCTGTTTTAGCGCCACGCGGCTGGGCAGGTTTTTTGGTGTCTTTGGGGGCAGGCAGTGGGTGCTTGAGCGATTTTGCTATATTTTTCAAGCGCTGCAGTGCTTCGGCGGGTGATTGATCCAGCTCTGCGCTCGGCGGATAAGCTGCGCTGATATTCGAAAACGTGCTTGAGTGCGTGTAGGTGGGGCTTTCGGAGAGAACGTTGAGCGAAAACGACGTATCAGACATCATCATCGGAGCAGCCAGGGAGTTTAATTGGACAAACTTCTCTGGCTCCTCAAACCCGTCCTGGACCAATCCTTCAGGTAAGGGGTGTGCAACCCGGATAAACTGCGACTTGCCCGGCCTGACCGGCGCGGCGCTATCCACTGCCAGGAAAGCGGTGTACTTTGTCAGCAAGGATGCCCCGATCGCCAGCGGGATGATTTCAGCGCGGGCGGCGTGTTCGGGTTTGAGCCCCAACTCGCTCTGTTCGCCCAAATCGTCCACACGCGCCTGCGCCCATAGGCGTGCGAGTATCTCTGGGTCAGGCGCAATCTTCGTCAAACTGGAACGCATTTCCAGCACAGCACCCGCGCGTTCGCCCTGTGCCACCAGGCTGGCAGGTAGTTCACCTGTGCTGGTTGTGACGAAGCGCCCCACCACCTCCAGCGGACGACCGGCGTAAAGGTCGGGCAGCTGCGCGGGGTACACATCCCAAATTTGGCAGCCCTCGGCCCGCAGGCTGAGATTGGTCAAGAGCGGGAAGGCGATCCGATCCTGGAATCGTAGAATGGCTTCCTCAATATCTTCGTCCAGTCCGATGAATGTGGCTTCGCCGCGCCCGATGCGCGCCAACTGCTGAAGAAAAGCGCGGTTCACCGATGGCCCCACCCCAAAGCTGAATAGACGCGTCGCGCCCATGCTTGTGCGTGCCTTTTTGAGCGTTTGCGCTTCCGAAGCCACTGCACCATCCGTCAGGAATACCACCAGGCGCGGGCGCCGTGGGTCGCTGGGAAGTGCGAGGGCTGCCTCGAGCGCCGGCATGATTTCTGTGCCTCCGCGCCCGGTGACCTGGCCTAAAAGCGCGTCAGCCTGCTCCACGTTGGCCTGGCTAACAGCGCTTGAAGCGAATAGCCAATCCAGCCGGTCATCAAAAAGCAAGATAGCGAAGGTGTCCTGCAGGTTGAGTGTGCGTAGACAAGCGCGCAGTGCGTTGACTGCCTGTTGAATCGGTTCACCGCTCATCGAGCCGGAGCGATCGAGCACAAAAATATATTCGCGCGGCATGGGTGCCGCGGCCGCATCCGGCACAGGCGGCATGAAGGTTGCCAGAAAATAACCATGTTCGCCAGTTGTGTGCCAGGCCGGCAGCTGGATGCTTTCGTTATCCAGCCGCCAGCGCAGGACAAAATCACGGTTGGGCAGGTGTGTGCCATCGAGTTCCACATGGAAACGGGTTTCAGCCGGGCGCGAGATGATCAAGGCATGTGTCGGGCTGGATGGGTCAGCGCTGTGTGAGCCTGTTTCAGCTTCAACACTGATTTCGACAGCCCCCACCTGCGATATGTCGTCCGCCAAAGGCGCATTGACCTCATCGGCTTCGTCTGCCTGGCCGGGGCGCTGATATTTGGGCGTCAGACCCATCGGAAACACAAATTCGCAGCCTCCATCCAAAAGTTCGAGGCGCTGCTGATAGCTGGTGACAGCCTGGATAAACTCGCCCGGCTGGATATTGGCAAGCTGCAAGGCGAACAGGTTCGGGCGCCGTCCTTCCAACAGGCTGGCATGTTTGCCCTGGCGGCGGGCTTCTGCGTACTGCTGGCGCGCCTGTTTAATTTCCTGCACACTGGCACGGATGACCCGCTCTCCAATCTGCAGTTCAAAAGCGGTTATCGCGGCCTCGTGGGGCAAGGGGAACAGATATTCCAGGTCGGCTTTGGCGGTTAACGGGTTGCGAAAACGTTGGCTAATCGTAACCACAGCCAGAAGCCCTGTGATGCTGGCCCTGATGGCGGTGTGCTCCAACGGCAGCGGGCTTTCAATGTCATTCAAGACATGCAGTGCAGGCATAACAGACAGTTCTGTAGTCATCGTTTTCCCTTTCATTCAGCTGAGAAAAGTTCGCTAATGGCTTTGAGTAGTTCAGCCAGTTTTTTGCGTTCGCCAGGCGTCAGCGTGCCCGGGACCGTCAGTGTCATTCCGGCAGGCAGTTGGTAATGCGCAAAAGGTTGGCTGGTGGGCAGGAACGCCGGCTCAGCGCTGACCGGTTCGTTGACCTGTTCGTACAACACGCGCAGGCCAGATTCATCCAGGTCTTTCAGGCTGGCGCGGATCTGGTCCAGCTTCTGACCTTTGCGCTTAAGCAGTGGGATGATCTGCAAACACAGCAGGTGAGTCTCGGAATAACGTGTACCAACGCCCGCACCTTCGGGCGGCGGCAGCAGCCCCTGCTGGACATAGAAATGGATCGTCCGGCGCGGCAGGCTGCTCTGGTCAGATATTTCCTGAATGGAATATTCGGACATTATGGGCCTCTCTTTGTATTGACATATATATAATAACACTGTTATGTTTCAATGTCAATATGCGCCGCTTTGATGCCAGGGTTTTACGCTTCTTGCCCCTATGCAAAGGTGAGCCGGGCTGGAGTTTCCAGTTGGGAAAGGGTTTTATTCTGAAAAATAAGCCCACCTATAAAAATATCCATTGGCGCAACTTAATGCATCTGTGAGTCTGAACAGTGTTTTAAACTGGCAGGCTTGCGTTTGGAGCTGAGCAGGCGCGCAAAGTCTACGGGCCGCAAGCCAGGCCTCACGCTGCAAAATGGCCCGGTGGAACTCACAATCAACGCCCTGGCTCGCAGAGGTTCGATTGCAGGCTTTTTTACGAGAAGGTTCACCGGTGGATAAAAGCTTATAGGTGATTCTTTCAGAAAGTCACCTGCGAATTACCACTTCTCTGGAAAGTGGTATACTTAATTTATATGGTTCAATTTAGAAAGGTGGCTTAAATGGAATATCGGGTTCAAGTACACTCAGGAGGGCGGTTCGTTCTCCCTTCAAAATTGCGGAAAGAATTACAGATCAAGACGGGAGATGAAATCGTTTTACAGCTCGAAAATGGATCCATTCGGATGATTCCTCTTCACCAGGCCGTTGTCATTGCGCAGCAAGCCGTCAAAAAATATATTCCGAAAGGAACTTCCCTGGTTGATAACTTGATCCAGGCTCGTAGAGAAGAAGCGGCCCATGAATAGAGTAGTGCTGGATGCTTCTGCCGTTCTGGCTTTGCTCAATGATGAAGTTGGGGCAAAAATAGTGCAAGAGTCTTTGTCCGGCGCGATCATTTCTTCCGTAAATTTTGCTGAGGTTGTTACGCGATTGACACTGCTGGGAATGCCAGAAAACGAAATTCGGGAGGCCCTTAATATCCTGGCGCTGGATATAACCCCATTTGATGAAGATCAAGCATTTCTGGCAGGAATTCTAGCAAGTAAAACCAAACAATTGGGCCTTTCGCTGGGTGATCGCGCTTGCCTGGCGCTTGCGCTCAAAACCGGTTCCGCTGCATTAACTTCGGATAAAGTCTGGCAGGCACTTGATATTGGAGTGACTGTCAGGGTGATCCGATAAGCCAGTCATCTGGCTTATTCTGGGATGTTATTCGAAGGTGGTTTCGGCAGCGAAGTATGGGGCCACGAACGATAACCAAAAAATGTTGATGACTATTTTTTACGCATTTTCTCGAAGCCAAATTTGTGCCGCGTTTTGATAGGTTCCCAGCCAATTTACAGAAGATTGGCTGAGAACCTAATGACGGGCAGCCAGAGTCTCCAGGCAAACATCCAAATCCGAGCATTGCTCCAGACCTGGATCATCCGAAAATAAATCTGGTAATTCTTGTTTGATTTTGACCTGGGATGAAAATTGCTTTTGAAAGAACAGCGCTGCAGTGTAATTGCATTGGAGTATCAGCCGGCCAAATGGATCCAGCGTTTTGGTGATTTTGGGGAGATAGGTTAGGCAAGTTTGAATTCTGCCAAGGTGATGTTTTGTAAGTGATGTTATGTGAGCATACGACCTACTCTGCCATAAGGTTGGGAGTTTTTAACACGAATGCTCTGGATAAACCGAATTTCACGAATTTTTTAGCGCTTTGTGCATGCTATTCGTAAATTTGGGCTATTCGTGATGATGTTTTGTAGTAGCGCAGCGCTCTGCGCCTAAATAGCCATCAGCCGCCGATCTGTGCAGGGTACCGAAAAAGCCGGTTCAGCCAGCTTTACCCAAAAGAGGAAACATTCAAGGGTTGTAATTCTTCAAGAAATTGTCCATTCGACCAGTATTTAAATCCCAAATAGCAATTAACCGTTTCGGGCTCCACAATGAGCCGCGTGTTGCCAGGCGCAATTTATCATAATATATTGCCAGATTTGGATTACTAATCCGATTGTCAGCGTGTTTAATACTCTCAAAATACCCATCCGGAATAGCGCGTTCAAAATGACCTATTCTCCAATTTTCATTAGGGATCGGCGGGAGATGAGATAAAAGCGGATCGGCAAGCGCCAGCCTATCAATGATGAATATTTGAGGTCCCGCAAAATAACCTGCATAACCTATATTTTCCAGTTGATCATATTTAATTCCATCAGCTTTAAGTTGCTTACCAAGGTTCGCCCAATCATTGTAAGGTGAAATTGTGTTTCGTTTGGCATAAATCAGACTGGACGACTGAAAATAAAAACTGCGCTCATCTGCAATCCCATTTAAATCCATCTTGCGGGCGGGAAAAGATAATTCATCGATGCTTGACAACGTTGGGGATGGCGAAATCAACCCAAGACCAATGACCAGGACCAAAATAATCAATCCATGCAAAAACGAGATATTTTTTACGTAGCGATTAAATAAAACCACCGCTACTAATAGCGCTCCGGAGAAAAATCTCCCACTCATAAAGTCAGCGCCAATCCAGATGATGTACATTAAATATAAAAGCACACCAAGGGCAATGAATTTTTCGTGCCACCTTTCCTGAAAAAACGTCAATATAAGAGCTGTCGTGATTATAAATAGGGTAATCGGATCCCAGTGAATGGAATTAATAAAATAAAAGTAACCAGCTTCCAGCAGGTCAAAGCGCGAAAGACCAGTATTCAGTTTAGCATAGGCTGTATTGGGGAATGGGAAACCATAATAGAAGACTGAAAAAAATTCCCACAGAAAGAAAGGCAAAAAACCAATTATCATCCATTTTATCCCAGACCACGACCGTCGCTTGAAAGATACGAAAATAAGCGCAGGGGTAAAAAATAAAATGGTATCCATCCGATTGGTTACAGCTAAACCAGCGACAAAACTCAACCAGAAAATCATCTTATTGTCGTAAGTATCTGGCTGCTCAAAATAAATATAGAGAAAAATCGCCAATAACAGGTGGGTAAGAGGGTTTTCAAGTCCAGAAGTCGAAAAGTCAATAAAGGCTTTTGAAAAAATCAATACACACAGCCCTGCAATGGTGGCATAAGTTGGGCGATGCAACATTTTTAACACTATAAAGAACGCAATGATCGAAGTTATTAATGATAAAAATATTGAGGTGTAAAATGCTTCACGTGTAAAAAAATAAGGAACCGAAAGCGCTAACATCCAAAGGGGATGAGTATAGGCTTGAACTCTTTCGGCTACATTCCAGGTCAGGCCGTAACCATTAACAAAATTATCGATGGTGCGCAATGTAATATAGGCATCCTCAGCGACCCACGCTGAGCGCAACACGGTCAAGCCAAACATAGCGGTTAGTAAAACGCTAATAGGGAATTCTTTATTTGTTCTTTGCGTTAATTTTGTATTCATTTTGACAATTCCTTAATCTTTATAAATTTTTACAAACATAGAATACAAAGATTTGCTTTTTGAATAATAGGATCCCATGGTAGTCAATCGGCGAAGAATGATTGACTACCATAGTAAAGAAGAAATTACGAAAAAATAATTTCAAACTTTGTTTTTCTGCATTTCAGGGTTTAAGTTTGATAACATAAAAATAGTAGCAGGCACAAAGACAATAAATAGGGGAACCAGGAATAATCGCGTTTCGTCTGATGAGCCGAAAGCAAATTCAAGCATAAACCATGGCAAAACCAAGCATATCAGGTATGACTTTAAAATTGCGGGCCATTTCCTAAAGTATAAAATAATAAAAGGCAAACCACTGTACATTAAAGATAATCCTATCCATGTATCTGGATTTAAAAAGTTTAAGCGAAACAATTCCAACCCTGGAAAAACCATCCCATATCGACTAATTGAATAACCTGCAGACCCTAATACATACCTCAATCCAAAGTAAATCAAGAAATATGAGCCAAAACAAAATATCAACTGCGAGGCTTGTAATAGTACAGTACGTTTGTCAAATATCTTGAAGTTAAAGTGGATTATTTGACAGCCTAAAAGCATTAGAGGAATGAAAATTGCTTCCTCGCGATTAAAAGCTGCAATTATGGTTAGAGGAATAAGCCAATTATATTTCTGGAAATTGATCAACGTGGCTGCGAGAAGAAAAAACGCGATTTGAGTATATATGTAATATGATAAATCTGATTGAACAAAAGCAAAACACATGCCGTAGGCACAAAGGATCATGCCTATAAAAGAAAACTGGAATGATAATTTCAAAGATCGAAAATAAAAAAGTGCCAGTAAAAAGATGATAATGTTCTGGCCAATTCGAAATCCAAAAGCGACTTTTTCATAAATACGAGCGCGTTCCTGATTGTCTTGCGCCGGGAACAGCTTCATAACCTTCCCAAGGACATAATCGGTCAAGACCCTATACCGTAAAGGAGCAGCCGCAATACCTGATATCCGTGATAAATGCCTGTCGTAATCTTCCTTAATTATATATTTGGGTCCAAAAGAAGTATAAATATATTGAAACTGTGCTCCAACGGTAATTATCGAAAGAAATATACTCAATATA
This sequence comes from uncultured Anaerolineae bacterium, assembly GCA_903854805.1. The sequence continues at coordinate 6,044 of CAINXK010000080.1, read as the reverse complement.
ACTCCAAATAAAAGCAACCTTGAGCGATACATATATACCTTCCTTTTTGTTATCATTTGGTCATGCAATCAAAAGTGCAGTGATTATTCTACCCTTTTTAAAAGGGTTGCGTTCTGGTTTGCAGTTTATTAAAGCACAAGGAAATTCTGAAGCTTTTGAATTATATCAATAGCTGGACTCTGGCGAAAAACCATAGACATACGGTGGAATGTGTCTTTGGTTTGGGACAACCAGTTTTTGGAATTTACTATCCTGTCATTGCTCTCCTTTGCGCCCAAATGCCGGATTGAGGAATTCCAAGAAACCATCTTCTATTGCCTGGATTAGCAAGTTATTAATGCCGTTGAACTTCAAGATGAATATTGTTATCTCTGAGTTGTTTCCCGCAACCGAACGCTGGGGATGGAGCGAAAAAAACGCCTCGACCCTCAGGGCTGCGATGTTGCTTGATGCGAGCCCTAAGTGTCTCGGACCGCCCGATATAAAGTACCTGTATTTCCTCGTTCCTTGCTCCTCGCTCTTCAGCTGCGAGTAATCATTCGAGTTTTTTCTCGCTTCGAAGAACTCCGTGTGGAGAGTCTCCAAGAACGCTTCAAGGTTAACCTATGCTGGCTTGAACCAGATCCTCGAAAGATGCACAAAAAAGGCGAGACTCGAAGGAAAACCCACCCTGCACATTTTCAGAAGGGCTTTTGCCATCACCATGCTGCGCAACGGAGTCAACATCTTTGCCCTGCAAAAATTGATGGGGCATTCCGATTTGACCGTCCTGCGCCGTTACCTGGCCCAGACCGAAGCGGCTAATAAAGCAACGCACATGCTGGGGTCACCGGTGGATAGGTTTTGAAAAAGTGAGGGGTGTTGAATTAGTTTAGCATAATGCGGCTAGGCTGGTGCGCATGCAACGTGTCATCGATGTATAATTTACGCATGGGTAACTACACCACAACCACAGGCGATCAACTTGCGAACGCCCTTCACGCGTTGGGGGTTAATTTCATCATGGGCGGTCATGGGGTGGATGAGTCTTTGCATACCCAGCCTCTCAGGCCGATCTCCGCGCTGGCGCAAAGCAACGAAGCTCGCTTGCGGCTATCGCTAATTCCCCTTTTTCTGGAATATCCTCAATATGCTGCAAATGTACGGACAGCGGCGAGGAAACTTGAACCAGCAGCTTTGCTGACACTTCGTTGTTATTACACAGCCGCAGTTTTCCTGGCAAAAAAGTACCAATTGACCGGGAGTATCCCTGCCCGATCTTTTCTCTGCAGATTTGGGGCTGAATCTAGTTGATGACCCGGAAGAAAACTTGCGCGCGCTGGCAAAGCGTCACAAGCAGTTGAGCGGGTCGTATGTTAACTGGCTGGCCACTTACCAGCACGCCGAAGAGGTGTGGCAAAAAGGGCTTGAATACCGAAAGGGGTAACTCTTGGATAATACGGAAACCCCAATATTCTCGAAAACCTGCAAGAGTTGAAAAATCGTTTGAGATAGTGTCACAACTCTTGAAGGAACACCGGTCGGAACTGATCCAGCACGGGGTCGAGTAGGTGGCCGTGTTTGGCTCCTTTGCACGTGGTGAGGCAACCCACAACAGTGACATTGACGTGTTGGTTGAATTTGATCAGCCAGTAAGTTTATTCGATTTTATCCGTTTGAAATATTACCTGGAAAAGCTGACCAAACGCCGCATCGATCTGGTAACTCCAGATGCATTAAGACCATCCATGCGTGAATCTATTCTTAGCGAGGCTGTGCATGTCGCCTGAAAGAAGCTGGAAAATGTGGCTGGTAGCCGGATTGAGAGAATTATTACAAACTAAAAGCTAAATATTTTCGAATAGGAAATTCACAGGTATTGCAACCGAAAACCATATTACATATCAAGCATAGCAATTGCTATTTAAGACATTCGATATGCAGAAAATTGTAGCAAAACCGGTTTCGTTGATCGTGTTGCCTGTATAATCATATAATACGGTGCCCATTCTGGGTGTGTTCGTTGGGGGTATCGTAATTCCTTCATCAAGGTTGCCGTATGCCCACTGATAAATTATCCGACCCAGCCGCAAAAGAAGGATCAAGGCGCAGCAGCGACTTGTTTATCGTAGATAACAGCGATGAGCAATGGAAAGCGGCGCGCTACTTGCATGATTGGTGCGATATTGCCCGCTCGATGGATGTGGCTACCGGGTATTTTGAGATCGGTGCCTTGCTGGCGCTTGAAGGTCAGTGGCAAAAGTTGGAGAATATTCGCATCTTAATGGGGGATGAAGTCAGCCTGCGCACACGCCAGGCCTTCGAGAAAGCGTTGAGCGGGCTGGAGCAAAAGCTCGACGCCAGCATCGAAGCAGAAAAAGAGAAAAACGATTTTCTGAGTGGGGTCCCGGCAATTGTGGAAGCCATGCAGAACGGGAAAATCTCCTGCAGGGTGTACAAGGAACGCAAATTCCATGCCAAGGCTTATATTACGCATGCCAAACTGGATGTGATTGGTCCAGTGGCGCTGGTTGGCTCGAGCAATTTCACCTATCCAGGTCTGACAGATAACGTGGAACTTAACGTGCGCATTCGCCACGATGTGGAAGAGCTGCAGGAATGGTATGAGCATTACTGGGAACAATCCGAGGAAGTCACCCCAGAATTGCTCAAGACCATCGAGCGCCACACCCGCCAGTTCACACCTTTTGAAGTCTACATGAAGTCCCTGTATGAGTTTTTCCAGGGACACGAACTAACCGCCAGCGAATGGGAACGCAGCGGCTCGGTGATGTACCCGATCCTGGACCATTATCAGAAGGAAGGCTATCACGCCATGGTGAAGATGGCCGGGCAGTACAATGGCGCCCTACTGTGTGACAGCGTAGGCCTGGGAAAAACTTTTATCGGCTTGATGTTGATCGAGCGCCTGCTGTTTGACCGCAAGCGCGTGGCGCTGATCGTGCCCAAATCAGCGCGCGGCCCGGTCTGGGAAGCCAAACTGCGCAAGTATTTGCCTGGGGTTTCGGGCGCGTTCAGCAACCTGGTCATCTATAACCATACCGACCTGCTGCGCAGCGGCGACTACCCCCAGCGCATGGCCGAGATCGCTGAAAAAGCGGATGCCATTTTAATTGATGAGGCGCACCACTTCCGCAATCAGGCGACTTCCAACTATAAGAAGCTGTTCACGATGCTAGATGGCAAGCAGCTCTTCCTTTTAACCGCCACTCCGATCAACAACAGCACCCTCGACCTGCAGCACCTGCTTGAACTGTTCTCGCGCCGCCAGCCAGACTACTTCCGCAGGCTGGGAATCCACAGCCTGATCGGTCATTTTCGCGAGCTGGAGAAAGCGCTCAAGCAGTTGGTGGGCGACGCCGGCGCGGAATTGAGTACTGCAGAAGCTGAAAAAATCCTCTCCAACGACAGCCTGTTCCGCGACCTGGTGGTGCAGCGCAGCCGGGCCTATGCGCGCCGCAGCCAGGTACAGCACGGCGGGGCGCAGGTAGTCTTCCCGGAACGTTCAGCGCCTCAGGTGGGTAAATATTCGCTGGCCAAAACTTATGGAGGACTGCTGGGCGAGTTGGAGCGTGCTTTTAACAAGCAGAAACCGCTGCTCTCGCTGGCCATCTATAACCCGCTTTCTTATCCGGCGCAGCTTTCGCTGGATAACATCATGACCAATCAGGAATTTCAGTTTGAAAAAGGCCGCCAGGAGCAAATCGTCGGACTGATCCGGACCATGCTGCTCAAACGTTTCGAGAGCTCAGCCTGGGCTTTTCAATCGACCTGCGAAGGATTATTGCTGAAACTGCTGGCCTGGGTGCATGTGCACTCTGATAGCGCAGCCGACAAACGCCGCCTGGAACGCTGGAAGGATCAGCACAATGAAATCCTTGTGCGCATCAATTCTCACCGCCGTGAAAAAGATGGCGTTGATGAAATCGAAATGGACTTTGATACCGAAGAAGATGCCAGCTTGCCGGCAGAACTGCTCGCAGGTGTGGATAAACTTTCACGCAAGGAATATCGCGTGGAAGAAATCCTGGATGAAACCTTCCTGGATATGGATCAATTGGTTGAATTCCTGAAATATTTGCGCGATTTCTCTCCATCAAATGATGACAAACTGCAAACACTGATTGACCTGCTAAAAAACGATGCGCTTTTGGGCAAACATAAAGTATTGATCTTTAGTGAGTATCGCGATACGGCCCGCTATTTATACAAGGCGCTCAAGGCTGCCGGGTTGAACCAGCTGGCGGAAGTTGATAGTGGTTCGGCAGAAGATCGGGGTGAGGCCATTATAGCTTTTGCGCCATATTACAACGATTCTTCCAGCGCGAAGCTTGCCGCGCAGGGACAGGCTGAAACACGCGTCTTGATCAGTACGGATGTGCTTTCGGAAGGCTTGAATTTGCAGGATGCCAGCCTGATGATTAACTATGATCTGCACTGGAACCCGGTGCGGCTGATGCAGCGCATTGGGCGCGTGGACCGGCGGCTTGACCCGCAAGTGGAAGCCGAACTGCTGGCAGACCACCCCGAAGTGCAGGCGCTGCGTGGGGCGGTGCATTTCTGGAACTTTTTACCGCCCGGTGAACTAAATGACTTACTCAAATTGTATGAACGCGTTGCGCACAAGACCCTGCGCATTTCCAAGATTTTCGGCATCGAAGGTTCAAAACTGCTGCGCCCGGATGATGATTTTGAGGCGCTCAAGGAATTCAACCAGGCTTATGAAGGTGTCACAACGCCGACCGAGGAAATGCGCCTGGCCTACCACGACCTGTTAAATGCACACCCTGGCCTGGAGCAAAGCCTGGCAAGCCTGCCACTGCGTGTTTTCAGTGGGCGCAGCCACCCCAGTCAGGGGGCCCGTGCTGTCTTTTTCTGCTACCAGCTGCCAGGGCCGGATTCCGAAGGTAATTGGAGCCTGGAGACTGGCTCGGCACAGTGGTATTTGTTGGATTTAGAGAATGGGAATATCCTGGAAGATGCCGAGTCGATCAACCGTGTCATCCGCTGTGACCCGCAGACGCCGCGCCAGTGCATTACGCCGCAGCCCACATTGGTGGGTGCGCGCAAAGAGGTGGAAGCCTTTATTAAAGACGAATATCTGAAGCCGCGCCAGGCGCCGGTGGGCGTCAGGCCGGTGTTGAAGGCCTGGATGGAGTTGAATTAATGATCACACTTACTTTCGCCGGCGACGAATCTGGCGACGTCAGTTTTAACTTTGGCAAAGGCGCTTCGCGCTATTTTGTAATGGCTGTTATTTCCACAATAGATCCGCAGGGACTGCGACAAAAACTGGATGAGGTGCGCCAGGAATTGAACCTGCCATCCAGGTATGAATTTGGTTTCAATGCAATGGGGACATCAGCCAAACTGCGAGAGAAGGTTTTCGGCGCGCTGAGGAGCATGGATTTTTCTGCATGGGCACTCATTGTGGATAAAACGACTCTCCCCGATCCCTTTAAAGTGATGCACCGACTGGGTTTCTATCTCTTTTTTATCACCGAACTTTTACAGGCAATTCCTGCTGAGCAACGCGAAGGCGCAACCCTGATCCTGGATGAATTTGGTGGCGAGCCGAACCTGCCGCTTGAATTTCGACGTTATATGAAGAAGCGCAACATTCCGCGACAGTTCAACCGTGTGCTTACAAAACGCTCACAGAGTGAGCCGTTGATCCAGGTTGCGGATTTGGTGGCAGGCGCAATTTTGCGACGCGACTCGCATGGAGAAGCGCAGGCATTTGATGCGATTGCCAGCAAAATGAAAAATCTGATTGAGTATCGTTAAAAGCAACCCGCCCTGCTAGCCGGTCCGTCATCACTTCCAGACGGGGGCGGGGCCGCCACAGTAGGCGACCTTTCGCAGGGCAGGACAAGCCGTAAAGCTTTTACTCTTTCATCATACTCACTTTCAGGCCAATAGTCAACTTTTTAACGGAGCACCTCCCATGCCCAGCAACAATTTCGCCGATATTCAAGCCATAAAAGATTTCCCATCACTCGTCAAGTATTTGCGCACCGGGCTGGGTTGGCCAGTGGATGAGG
>CAINXK010000079.1 GCA_903854805.1 uncultured Anaerolineae bacterium | reverse complement strand
TCGCCGCCCGCGCACATACTCGCCAGCTCTTCGTTCTGGCACCTAACCATCCTGCTTCTGCCACTCAGGCGATTAATAATCGCTGGTTTGCCCCGCCAGTGGAGTTCTTGCCGCCTGTTCTCGGCGCAGCACCTATACCAGCTCTTCGTTTTAGCACCTAACCATCCTGCTTCTGCTGCTCAGACGATTAATAATCGCTGGTTTGCCCCGCCAGTGGAGTTTTTGCGCCTGTTATTGGCGCAAAACCCCACAAAAAAACCCTCTTTCACCCCCCTTCCCGATTTTGGGAAGGGGCCGGGGGATGGGTCATCGCCTAAAACTGGCACATCGCCGCTCGTGCACATACTCACCAGCTCTTCGTTCTGGCGCCTAACCATCCTGCTTCTGCCGCTCAGGCGATTAATAATCGCTGGTTTGCCCCGCCAGTGGAGTTTTTGCGCCTGTTATTGGCGCAAAACTCCACAAAAAAACCACCCACCAGCCCACCCAAAATTAGTACATCGGTACGCCGTAATTAGCGGGCACAGCATACGCAGCGTTTCCGATGCGCCTGATCACCGCACCCGTCCGGTTCCAGGCTCCAAAACCGGCATGGCGCTCCCACTGACTTTCATAAAACGGGTGATCGCTGCGCTCAGACACCCGGTTAAAACCTTGCAAACTGCCTTCCGGATGCTCACGCAGCCCCAAAGGCGCCTCACCCTGGGTGCTGACCATCACATAATAGCTGCTGGGCATAGCCTTCCATTCGCAAACCCAGACCTTATCAACATAACCAATCAACTTTCCGGGCAAACTCACCCCCAGGCTGCCCACCAGCTGGTTTTTGGTGCTGGCAAGCTGCAAATTCGGGTCAGAAACCGGCACATAATTGGTCAGACCCTCAATGCTGCTCTTTAGATCACTGGCAACCAGGGCCACCACCTCACCCCCGTTCTCCGGGTGCTCGCTCAGCTCAAGATAATCTGCGCTGAAAGGATTGCTGACATCTGCGATGGCAGCCGCCTGGGCCTTGAAGTGATCATCCGTCGTGCCAGAATCCGCGCCGGTCATCACCATGTAAACATCAGAATCGCCGTTCGCCGGTCCTTTGATCGTCAAAGCGCCATGCTCATCATCCACAAAACTCCAGGTGGAATTGTTGAAGATCGCAGCCAGGGCATGATCCCGCATCCAGCGAATATCGGCAGAGATCAGCGCCGAGGTGGCATCATTGGCCTCCTGCACGGTCATCTTTTCACGCATGATCCGGGTAGTTCCCCAGGCCGCACCGCCAGATTGGATTGGAAAGCTAACATCATACTTACCAAGCGTCTTGATCGGCCGGGCACGCCCAAATTCATCAAGCGCCTGCAGGCGGGCGGCAGTCGGAGTCCGGTAGGTGACCTTGAACTCCGTCACCGGTTTGGCCAACAGCCCCATGATCGCGGCCATTTGCCGGTTATGCTCAGCCACAGATTGATTGATCGCAGCATTGACCAGGCCCACACCAATCTCGGTAACGCGCTTCGAGGCCAGATCCTTCAGACTTTCAAACCCATAGAGTAAAGACATTCAGACCTCCTAAAGATTGACCAGCAGCAGCCTGGCAAAAGAGCCGCCGAGCACTTCGCCGGCACCCGGCAGCACGCGCCCAACAACCACGCTGACCGTGCCAGCAGCGTCACCCAGGCGGCCATCCGTGTCACTGACATAGATCACGGCATCATACGCCTGTGAAAAAGCATACCCATCCAGTACACCGCGCCGCACGGCCGTGACCGGCATACCCGCGCTGATGATGTGACTGCCTACCGCAATGCCATAGGTGCGCGCTTCTGCGGCCAGGCTGCCGTTTGAATTGGTAAACTTACCAGTGCTGGTATCCAGGCGCACTGCTGCGCCGGGCGTAATATCTTCAGCGGCGGGCAGGGTCATCTGTTCAATAGACTCGACCACCTCAACCCGCGCTGCAGTTGTAAGAGCAATAAGAGCCATTTTTCCTCCATCCGTAATTTATGGTTTCGATCCGTACTCAACGTCCAGACTAGCTCAGCAACAAGCCGATACATTGGCCGTTTTTACTGGCGCCCACGCGGTCATAGCATTTGCCTGAAACCTGGAGCATGCCCCGGGCCTAGAAATTCGAGTAAAGCGCAGACTGCCCACGGCGGGCCGCGTCTTGTTCTTCTTCACTCAAAGCCCGCTGCTTGGGGCTGGGGCTGGCAGGCACACCATCCAAGCGCCCCCGCCCAAACTCAGCCCGATGTGCCGCCAGGTACTCAATCTGCTCGATTGGGCCCAGCATTTCAAGCAGTACCAGCACATGCCTGGGCAAGTCTTTCTTTTCAGCAAGCAGCGAATTTTCCAGAGCACCTTTATAACGCGCCACCTGCTCGCCCAGGGGCTCCAGTTCGCCCACCCTGGCCACGAGTTCGCTTACCCGCACTGCGCTTCTCTCAGCCAAAGTCTGCCACTCCTGATTATTTTTCAGGGCTTGCGCCTCAGCTTCTTCCCTGGCCCTGGCCGTCGCCTTATCGCGGGCTGACTTCTCCCGCTCCAGACGTTCCTTCACAATCCGATCAACTTCGGCCTGCGAGAAAGTGCGCTGCTCTCCAGTCTGCGGCTGCGCTGCTGAATCCAGACCGGCCAGCTGCGCCGCCGCCACAGGCTTTTCTTCCACAACAGTTTCTTCGGCCATGCTCAAACTCCTCCGGGTTTACCGTTCCCGTAACGTCAAATAATAGTTCTGCTGCACAATCAGACCGGTTTACGCGAACCCGGCCGCCTGTTGATCCTGTTCCATCTGCTGGATCTCCGCAGCACTCCAACCCCGCCGCCTGGCGGCAGTCACCAGCGGCACACCTGCCCCACATTCCAGGCTCAGCGTTTCAGCCTGCTCCAGGGCAGAAAAGGGAATCACCTCTCGTTCAGCAAAATTATGGGCAAAATCACCCTGAACATACGCCCCGATCTCACGAAAAATCCCGGCCGACGCCCCAATGCTGAGCGCCATCATATCTGCCCTGACCATCGCGCTTTCAATATTGCCACGCGCCTCAATCGTCCGGTCCACAGCCTGGCTAAGCAAGAGCCGCACAGCCCGCCCGCTGATGCCGCTTCCCAACTCTTTTTGGCGATAGTAGGAAAGCTCAGGCAGGTCTTCTTCCAGCTCCCGCATTTGGGCATTGATAGCCTCCAGATGCGCCTGGTAATTCAGGTTGGGCACCAGGTATTCCATTTTGGAAGACCCAGGCAAGCTCATGACATCATCATCGTGTTCCTGAAAGACCGAGCCCAGCTCGTTGGACAATTTCGGCGGCGGCAAAGGCCGGCCGCTCAGATCTGTGCCATTGGCCATGATCGCCAGCGTGGGGCGGTTGTACCTGAAAATGATCTGGTGCAGGCGGGTTGCCATGCGGTTCGCCTCGTCAATCTTATCCAGAGCCAGTGCAAAGACACCCAGGCCGCGCTTTTCGCCCATATCCAAAAAAGAAGCATGCACAAACGGCACAAAATCAATCCCATACTCCGCCAACCCTTTAGAGATGATCGGGGCGCCCAGTTGCTTAACGGGCGTGGATGGGTTTAGTCCATGCAGATACAACTGGTAACCCCGCTCAGACCAGACCTCCGTGTGATATTTGCCAAAGCCAGTGACGGATGAGGTCGGGATATCGATCCGCATGTAAGTAACATTGCCGCGCTCATCCGTCTCGAAATCAGTCACCAATTCAGGCTTGATATTCTGCAAAAATACCCGGCTGATCTTACCGGCCGCATCCCGCGAAGTCGCCACCTTGCAAAACCAATCACCGAAGAGCGCAAACCAGCGGGCAGCCAATTGCTTTTTAGAGCCCCAGTTTGACCATTGCCAAACCTTGTGCAGCGCCGGCACGATACGCTGATTATCCGTCACGATTGGCAAGGCCTTTTCGAGTGGACCGGGCCAGATATGCGTCACATGGAATTCGACCGTTCTTTTCGCCGGGTTGCGTAAGGCCTTCATCCCGGCCGTCCAGATCCCATTCTCAAAAAGCGCCTGCTGGGTGGCATCATACAAACCATTGTTGAGATAATACGCTTCCAACATCCGGTAAAAATCCAAAGGCAGCCCACGCCCGTTCAACAACATCGCCCGTACCCACAACATTTGAGGAGTGCTCCCAATCATTGCCCACCCATCCTTCCAGCCTTACGACCGCGACGGCCTGGCCAGCAGATGCACCGCCTGGTTCGCGCCAGCCGCAGCCAGAACATATTCCAACAGCTGCGGCAAACTCTGCCGCGCACAAGCCAGCCCGGTCTCAAACAGACCGTAACACGAACCAGCAAAGACACCCGCCACCAGCGCCAGCAGCAGCGCAATCATCACCTGCTGTTTCTTCAGACGGCTCAACCCGCCAAACCAGGGCGCCAGGCCTGGGCACCAGTCAAACAAAACCGCCAGCAAACCCGAGAGCAGCACACTCAAGGTCTCGGGCGTCAGAGCCAGGTTAAACAAACCATCTGCTGCGATCGCACCCGGCCAGAAAGAACAGGCCAGCAGCGCCAGGCTCACCAGGCCCGTCAAAACCAACCCCACCAGAAACATATTTGAACCACGCTTTGCCATGCTTAGCTCCCTGGCCCGCGCTGACGCGGAACCATCAAAAAATAGAAAACATCCTTGGCACAAACAAGCGCCTCTGCCCAAAAATTCGGGTTGACCCCGGCCCGGCCCTTTCAGTTCCTAATTTACAACGCTTCCACCAGATTGAACAGTCAGCATTTTAACTGACGCTACTTATGACAAAAAAGCCGTCGCAAAGACCGCGACGGCTGTATATGGTGGTTAACTTAATTTTTTTGAATATTCAACAGGATTTTCAAGACACATTGAGCGCTAAAACTGAGGCTTCGTACCCGTTTTGCCGCTGCTCACGCTGCTTCGATTTTGCAGATAACCAGCCAGCTTTGGCCTGAAAAACCGCACAAAAGCTGATCCGCTGTACCTGCCTGGCTGGCTGGGCAGGCACCAACCGGGCAAATTTTCACTCGCTGCGGTCTTCGATCTCCCAGGCATGGTCAAGCGTATGCCAGGCCAGGTTGCGCAAAAAGTGACGCGGTGTCCAGATGACGCCGCTGCGCGAACCCTGCTCAGGGACACCGTCCATGGCCGCCCTGGCAAATGCGTTCAGGGTAGCCTGGCGCGTGCGGCCCAATTCATCCGTCGGGTTGATTGGATTTTGGAGCTTGAACTTCCAGGCCAGGCGTGCCAGATCACTCGCATCCGAACCGACAACATGCTGCATAATCCCATCCAGATCGCGCCCGCCACCCTTGGGCCCTTTGCGCAGCTCCCGGTCTGTGCCAGCGATCACCGCCGCATCAAAAGCCTGCCAACAAGCCATGATCAAGGCCTGCAAACGCAAAAACTCATCCTGGCTGACCATGCGGTTATCGCTCGCTGGCGAGATATTTGGCGCACCAAAATCGGTGGTCGCATTGCCTTCCAGGCGCTCCACCACCACAAATTCAGCCGGGTCAAGCGGAGCCTGAAATTCAATCTGCGCGGCCTGCATGACTGCGGCATACCGCGGCCCAATCTCAAACAAAGCTTGCAGTGCCGAATTTTCATCAGTCCCCATCCGGCACCAACCCGGCCAATCAATTGCCCCGGCAAACGTTCGTTTCCGGCCAGTCTCGATATATACACGAATAACATCGCCAACAAGCTGCCTCATGCTACACTCCATCGTCAACTTTATGCCATAACCGGGCAGTGCACTTGAATAAAAGCCCGCTGCCGGTCGCTTTTTTAACATTCCAAGTATAGCATTACTCCCCGAAAAAACTAAGAAAACACGAAACACACATTCACATCACGGTTCAGCACACCCCGCAGAACATTCCGGCAGGTCAGCGCCATGCTCTCATCCAACAAGAGCGCCAGCCTGGCACTGCCCACTCTCACACTCAGCAGACCGCTGCCCGGCTCCCAGGCCACCGGCCAGGTTTCCGCCATCCAATTCCGGAAAGTGCTGCGGGGCAGCATACCCTCAAGCTGATCCAACACAATCTGCCAGGCAGTCACAATCCGCAGGTCCTGCACCAAACCCGCTCTAACCAGCTCAGGCTCAGCCTCCACCAACCCATCCTCCAGCTCAGGGTGACACTCATCCTGGTGAGCCTGCAGATCCCGGCGGAGCCCAAACTGCAGCTCACATTCTCCACAGGCAAAGCTCAGCAACCCGCAGGCCTCCAGAAATTCGGCCGGCAAATACTGGTCCGGATTAGCCCGGTAATTTTTATCCGCCAATTTTTGGGTCAGGGTCCCAAGCAGCCCACGATAGGCCAGCCCCCAGGGCCGGTCTGATTTTCCGCGCTTGTGCGCCTGCCAGGCTTGCGCCAGCCAACCCAAAACCTCTGCCCTGGGCTTGAAGGCGAAACCGGCGTTCCAGGTCACCGCTTTACCAAACAACAGGTCAGCATTTTCAAGCAGTCTACGATTCTCGCGCTCTTGAGAATCTGGAACAGCAGGTTCAAGATTTCTGTCTGAGTCTAGTAAGTTATCACTCTTAGGATCTAAGATTAAAGATTCTAATAAATAAGAGTCTTTAAGTACTAGACTCTCTGCCGCAGTGGTGCCCGCTTTTTTCCGATGGCTTGCGGCTTTTTCCGCATGGCCCACGGTTTTCTCCGGTTCTGGCGGCATCTGCGCCAGCGCCGTGCTCGCTTTTTCCCGGCGGCTTGCGGCTTTTTCCGCATGGCTCACGGTTTTCTCCGGTGCTGGCGGCATCTGCGCCAGCGTCGTGCCCGCTTTTTCCCGACGGCTTGCGGCTTTTTCCGCATGGCTCACGGTTTTCTCCGGTGCTGGCAGCACCTGCGCCAGACCGCTTTGCGCTTCTTCATGGCCCCAGGCCTGCCAATACAGGCTGCCTTTCAGTAGTTTCAGACTTCCCACCAGCAGCCAGGTTTGTTTGCCATGCTCGGCGTAGCGCAGATCCAGCATGCCCCAATTTTGCTTGAGTATCCGGCATTCGATTCTGACCCGCTCCAAATCACGCACCAGGCAGCGCTGTGCCAGAGCGCTCAGAGTCAAACCAGCTTGCTCCGAGGCTAACACGATCAGAATTTTCAATTTTTTGGCACTAAATTCTGCCAGGCAGATTGGCTGATTTTTGGCGTCATTTGCCAGAGGCGCGCCAGCACTTTGTCCACCACCCGTTTTACGCACAGTTACCTCCCATGGCTTCATACAAACTGGGACCACAAAGGGTTGCGAACAACCCATGCCCTGAACAACGAGCACAGCCCTACCCAGCGCAGACAGCCGCTCACAACCACAGCACGGCATGAACACCGTGCTGTGTGTCCCATCTGAACGCACCACATAATTAGAACAATTGTACTATAAATGACTCGGATTTACTCACAAGCTCTTCGTTTTGGCACCCAACCATCCTGGTTCTGCTGCTCGGGCGATTGAAAATCGCCGGCCGGTTTGCCCCGCCACTGGCGGTCTGGTCTTGTCCCTCCCCCGATTTCGTCCCGCGCACTTTGCGGGGCGCAATCGGGGGAGGTTAGGTGGGGGCCTGCCATTGAACTGCGCCATGAACTCACTCCCGCTGAACAGAAACCCGGGACCAATCTGCGCGGCGACAAACTCAACGGCGTCAACTTCTGAGCGGCAGAACCGGGCTGGTTAAGTGCTAGAACGAAGAGCTGGTGAGTATATGCGAGGTCATCGCCAAGAACTGGCAACACCACACCCAGACTCCATCCGCCTCTTGACTCAAATAATATGTTGTTATATTATTAACAAGTAATATGTAAATAAATTATATTGTTATATTCTAGCAACATATTCAAAAGGAGCATGCTATGAACACAGGTACTTCTCAACAACAGGATGAATTAACCGGCTTGTCAACCCGAAAGGTCTTCCATGAAACGCTGGATGGTATTCTGGAAAAGTATAAAGGCACCGATACCCCGCTTTCGTTGGCATTTATTGATATTGATAATTTTTTCCGGATCAACGAACAGTTTGGGCATACCGCTGGCGATCATGTCTTAAAAAGCCTGGCAGAAATGCTAAAGCTCGCTTCAGGCAGCGATGGCTTACCCTGCCGCTATGGCGGTGATGAATTTGTGATCATTTTCCCCGGCGTGGAGCGTGAGCAAGCCTTCCTGGCCATCGAAAAAATGCGCGCGGCAGCTGAGCAGACAGCCATCGAATCCGGCAAAGACGGCCACCAGATCAACGGAATATCCATCAGCGCGGGCATCTCCTGTTACCCGATGGATGGGCGCTTAAAATCAGAGTTGATGCGCAAAGCGGATCAGGCGCTTTACCGGGCCAAGATTACCGGCCGCAGCAAAGTCAGGCTGGCCTATGATGAGAAGATGCTGCCAAAAACCTCACACTATACTCAGACCCAGCTCGAACGCCTCAGCAAACTTGCCGCTGAGCGCCAGGCCGGAGAAGCCGAGCTGTTGAGGGAGGCCCTTGATGATCTGCTGGGGAAATTTGGGGTGAATGAAATTGAACGCTGGGGCTGAGCTGTGCTGGGTGTTGAAAGCATACTCGCATGAAAACCAGCGTTGACCAGCTTTTAAACGCAGAACCTTTTTTATCAATCTGACCAGTCTCAGGCGCGGCTCTGCTAAAAACAAGCGACAAACAAGTTTTTGTGGTTATTCTTGCGCTGCGCTGTTTTACATCCCCGCCCAACACCACTCCAGCGGGAAACAGCCCGCGGCCTTGCTCGCCCAGCCCGGCTCAGGTCACAAAATACGCCTGGCAGCATTTACTCACGCGCTCTTCGTTTTGGCACTGAACCTGGCTGGTTCTGCTGCTCGAGCGAATAATAATCGCTGGTTTGCCCCCGTAATAAAGGCTCTTTCACACCCTTCCCATTTTTAGGAAGGGTGTGAAAGAGCGGATGGGTTATCGGGGCAAGCCCAAACTGGCACCCCGTGTGGTAATACGCCTTGCGGAACCTAGCGTTGGATGGCTGAGAACTCCTTGAAGATCCGCACACAGTTGCGCCCGGCATTCTTGGCAGCATACATGGCCACATCCGCCGCCCGCAGGATATCATCGACAGTCAGCCCATGCTGCGGGTAAATCGCCAGCCCCACCGAAACCGTCGCCCCAAGATTATCCGTCTTGGTACGCAGCAGGCTAAAATCCTTGCGGATCATTTCAGCACGATTCAAAGCACCATCAGCATCTGCCCCTGGCAAGATCACCACAAACTCCTCGCCACCGAAGCGGCAGGCAATGTCGCTCTCGCGGGTGGAAGCAAGCAGCAGGCTGCTGAGGGCCACCAAGACATCATCCCCAACCTGGTGCCCATAGGTATCATTGAATTGCTTAAAATGATCGATATCCAGTAACAACACACACACCGTGCTGCCTTCACGCTCTGCACGCACCAGCTCATGCAGCAGGCTGTCATTCATAAAGCGCCGGTTATACAGACCCGTCAGGCCATCGCGGGTAGCCAGCTGGATCAAAGACTCCTGGATTGCCTCACTTTCCACAAGCCGGCCTTCCAGCTTGGTTTTGACAATCTGCTGCACTTCTTCATCCAGCTTGCGTTCGGTGATATCCACATGCGTCCCAATGATCCGCAGCGGCCGGTTATCAGCATCCCACTTGACCACCTTGCCACGGCTCAGGATCCATTTATAACTGCCATCCCTGGCCCTTAAGCGGATCTCGATCTCACAGCTTCTGACCCGGCCTTGCAGCCAGTCGTCATTCGTCTGGCGCATTAATTCCTGGTCGTCCGGATGAAGAATATCGAACCAGCCTTCCATCGTAACCGGCACCTCTCCTTGGACGTAGCCCAGCATGGCCAGGTAAGCCTGGTTGAAATATGTGATATTCTTTTGCGGATACCAATCCCACAAACCATCGGTGGAAGCGTCCATCGCCAATCTGAGCTGTTCCTCGCTCGCTTCCAGGGCCAGTTCGGCCATTTTGCGCTCGCTGATATCCATGATGGTACCGGTCACTTTTGAGACGACACCATTTTGCAGAATTGCGTTGCCGCGTGTGCGCACCCACAGATGTTTCCCTTGCGCAGTCACAAAGCGCAGTTCCAGGTCAAAGACCTGCCCATGCTCAACCGCCAGTCGCAAGGCTTCATTTAATACCAGCTGGTCTTGCGCTTCATAATAACCACTCCCTGGTACCACCTGACTGAGATCACACTCTTCAGAAATGCCGTAAATCTGGTAAACCTCGCGCGTCCAGCTGGTTTTTTTCAGCAGGCAGTCATATTCCCAACCGCCCACTTTGGCCAGCGCCTGGGTTTCGTTCAAAAGCGCCTCACTTTTTTGCAGCGCCTGCTCAGCCCGTTTGCGTCCGACAATATCCCAAGCCAGTTCCGCCAGCTCAACAACAGCCTGCAGATCGCGCTCAGTATAGTCCCAGGGCTTGTTACCCACCCCCAGGATGGCCACGATCTTCTGGTTGCGCAGAACAGGCACCACCAGTTCCCGGCTAAGCTTGGCATGCCCTTCCGGCAGGCCTTTGCGGTTTAGCAGTGCTGCATAATCATTATGAATGACCGCACGCTTTTCCCGGACGCAATCTGCCCAGACCCCGGCCTGATCCACCGAGTAATGCGCGCCTTTGCCTTCAGCCCGGCAATACGACTGTGCCGTGCGAGTTGACCAGCTCTGCAACCACAAGGTAGCCTGGTCGGCCTCCAGGAAATGATAAAAACCAACCTGGCTGCCGGTCAGGGCCTCAGTTTCATCCAGCGCAGCCTGCAGCAGTTCATCCAGGCTGTGCGTCCCCGCAAACTCCAGCAGCCTGCCGCGCGCCTGGGTGATGCGCTCGCTCAATTTGCGCTCGGTGATATCCAGATATTCCAGGATGATGACCCCCGGACTGGTGCCGTATATGTGGAGATCAAAGCACCCATCCTTGCGCGAACCCTGGAACTGAATTTCCAGAGCCTGGTTCCCAATTTCGCCGCGCGCCACCCGTATGCACAACTGCATTGTTTCAGGTTTCGCCAGCTCCGGCAGGATCGTATCCATGCTCTGGCCCATCAAGTTCAGATGATCAAGCTCCAACACCAGGTCGGCGGCCGGGTTGGAATTGGTCAGCACCAGCCGGCTGTCCTCTTCCAGCTGGAAGAGCTGCATGGCCGATGGCGAAGAATCCACGATGCTGCGGAACTCCTGAACCGTTTCCAACAGGGCCCGCTCAATGCGCCTGGGTTCAGTAATATCTTCCACGAAACCTTCCAGGTAAGCCGGGCTGACGCCATCCGACTTCACAGCACGCAGCGAGACCCTGGTCAGAATCTCGCGCCCAGCGCCGTGCCGCCCGGTACAGTCAGTTTGCAGCCAACCATCCAGCTGCGGAACTGCAGCCACCAGCTCCAGATAGTTGCTGCGGTCCACAAAGACCTGCCCACCAATATCGCTGGTTGCCGCCAGCAGCTCCCGCGGTGAGAGGTAGCCCAGCATACTAGCCAGCCTGGGATTGACCTGGAAGAAACTGCCATCCGGGCGCGCATAAAAAATACCGATCGAAGCATTCAGGAACAGTCCGCGATAACCCGCCTCGCTTCTGGCCAATTTTATCCCGTTATGCTTGAATTCGCTGAAGACTGCCAGGAACACGTAGGAAGTAAAGATCAGCACCCCCAGGTACAACTGGACGGTCTGCAGGCTGTTCTCAGGATTATCGCCACCACCTGCAAACTGCCCCAGGTTATTCACGGTACCCAGGATCGCAAACAGGCTGATAAGCGTCAACAGGCAGGCCATAAAACGCTGGTTAAAACGCAGCCCAGCCCAGATCAAGAGCGGAAACAGCATGTAGGTGCTCAGCACCGCGTCCGCCGACACCAGGTGTTTGACCAGGAAAAGGTAACCAGACAAAGCTGCACTGGCGCTCAGCAGCGCTGCACCTTCCAGGATTTTCTCAGCCTTCCATTTGCGACTTTGCTGACCCCAGGCATAAAAACTGCTGCCCTGGTAAACCGGCGTCCAGACCAGGAGCAACGGTGTCACCAGGACGATCCCCAGGCCATCCGCAACCCACCAACTCAGCCAGACCTTCCAGAAACCAACCCCAACCGCAAAGACCGCCACGCTCGCACCTAACACGGCAGTCAGCGCATTACCCAGCGTAACCACCATAAAAAAGATCAGTACTTCACGGATCGTATCGAATCTGAGAGGAGAACCCAACCAGCGAGCCAGCATGCTGGCGATCAGCAGGCTTTCGGCGCAGTTCGCAAAGGCAAAAGCCAGGCTGACAAGCAGACTATTGCTGGCGAGCAGGTTGGCGAAGGTAATGGAGGCAAACAGAACCGCAAATATGGCCGGCCAATAGCGGCGCTGGGTCAACAAGACAGCTGCCAGCGCCAGCCCGCTGGGAGGCCATACCGAGGCCACATCCACCGGCGCATACACAAAATGTAAACTGATCCGCGCCAGCAGTAAATACAGCAGCCCGGTTCCAAGCAAATGCAACGCTAAACCCGCTCTGCTCTGGCTTCGCGCTGGTGAAATATCGAATTGGTTGGTAAAAATATCACTCATAGAGTGCCCCTGGTCCACCTTTAATCTCCTTTAAAAAAACCTGGAATGATCCCTACACAAATACACGATGCCACACAACCACCTGAATCTCTGGCTAAAGTATTCTACTCGAAATAAGCTGGCCTGGTTATCCCCTGTGAGTACTGGCAGATATCAGACATGTACCAAATATTTTAATCTTTTAGCCAATTTTGTGAATAGACAAATTGTACTGGTCCAGAGTCTGCCATGAATTTGCAATAAATCTGTGTAACACGCCGCTAACCAACCTCTGCCAGGCTGATACAGTTGCGTCCGGCGGCCTTGGCCGCATACAAAGCCCGGTCCGCCGCCTGGATCAACCTGTCAATGCTGGCGCCGTGCTCGGGGAATGCTGCCACACCCACCGAAAGCGTCGGTGAGATTTCATCTGTCAGCGCTTCTATGCGCAGATTACTGAAATCCTGGCGGATCTGTTCGGCCCGCACCAGCGCGTCCCTCAAGTTGGCTTGCGGCAG
>CAINXK010000078.1 GCA_903854805.1 uncultured Anaerolineae bacterium | reverse complement strand
CGCTCTGCAGAAAGCACAGTTCATGGCATGTTCAATTCTTTTGATCAATTGGTCTTCGTACTCAAAAAACACCTTGATGAAATAGAAACCATGTTGACGCAACTCGCTGAGGCTAAGTTTACATTACTACCAAGCGAGGCAGGGCTGAGAGCCATCAAAGCTGTTTGGTGTAAAGATGGCAAAGAACGTGACGACGATCCGGAAGGCATATTTTACGTCACAGACCAGCGCCTGTTGTTTGAGCAGAAGGAAGAAGTAGCCACGAAGAAAATCCTTTTCATCACCACAGAAAAGAAAATGGTGCAGGAACTAAGATGGGAAATCCCTGTGACATTGATCGATGAAGTCAAACCGTCGAAACTAGGCCTGCTAAAAAATGAAGACCATCTTGACATTCGCTATAAAGAAGGCGCTGCGCTCGAAAACACTCACTTGCATATCTGGCAAGACTGCAATGAATGGCTTCAACTCTTGAACAGAGCCAAAACCAAAGAGTTTGACAAAGATCGCGCGGTTGCCATCGATCAGGCCGAAATAGACAAGGTGAAAACCGTCCCCGCGCAATGTCCATCCTGCGGCGCAAACATGGATCAAGTCATACTGCGTGGGCAGGATTCGATTAAATGTGCGTATTGTGGGTTTGTGATCCGCTTGTAATAAAAAATAATAACCGGCTGCTACCAGCCCAATCGCCTAAATTTGGCCAGGTAGAAACGCTAAAATCAAAGGATCTTTGATCAAGACTGAAACGGCGAGCTTTAGAGCAGCTCGCCGTTTCAGTCTTGATCAGTATTTTGCCTTGAGTTGTGTCACTGGCAAAACAATTTGGCCTTCCTGGGGGTCTCCAATTTTGAGAACTCGCTCTGGGTGTCGACCTGCCGTAAAGGCGACATACGCCGCAGCAATCGAATCCAATTCTTCAGCAGCGTAAACCTGCTCGAGCGGCAGTACACCATGCAAAAGCTTATGGCGTGTGAGCTCTTCAAAAAACTCCATAGGATCGCGGATCGCCAATCCTTGCTCATATAATACCAACTGCCGCTGAAGGCGACCTTCCAAGGTGGTCCTTTGAAGAGGAGTTTGCCCCAACAGCGCACAGAAACAGGCATGCGGATGTGTCTCCAGCCATTGGTAAGCTGATTCTGGCGTGGAAAGTTGATGAAACCCGAGCATTTCAATACGATGATAAAAATCAAACCCCATCTGAACCCAGTTGCTGCACAACTCCCTGCGGGCAGGGGTCATCGAAACATTGATCCCATGCTCACGAAGCACATGCTCTGCCAAGCGCATATCCAGGCTGCGCCCAGAAATACGCAGTGGCGGCAGGCTTTGCCGAATCTCGTCCTGGCGCACCAAGCCCCTACTAGGAAAAGGCGCAGCATTAACAGCCATAATTGCGCCAGGCTGTCCGCTGATAAACGTTAAGACATCATCCATCTCGCCGCCGCTAAGTGCCACCAGCTTTCCATTCTGGTCAATTGCGGCATAGGTGAATGGTTTGCGCCCACCGGATGGGTCAACACCAATGAAAAGGGTTGTATCAAATAACATGATTATGCATCTAATCCAATAATATCCATCAAATAGCCATCATTACATTAATACTATAGAGGCAAAATGAAATTTCTGCAACCTTTCAGGACACGACTTTATTATGTTCTTTTCTTAATTGCTGGTCTTTGCTGGATTTGGTACACAGCCGTTCCTGCTGGTGCAAGATCAAGTACAAATATCCCGGCCCCACAAACAGGTTTTTTAGCACCAGATTTCAGCCTACGCACGCTGGACGGTCAAAACATCAGTCTATCCAGCCTGCAAGGGAAGGTCGTTCTCATCAATATCTGGGCCTCATGGTGCCCACCTTGTCGGGCCGAAATGCCCGCTATCGAACGTGTTTATAATACTTACAAAGGAAAAGGCCTGGTTGTGTTGGCGATCGATTCCACCGTGCAGGACACTCTTCAGAATGCACAAACCTTCGTCAGCGAAAACAAGCTCAGTTTTCCAATTTTGATCGATGACATCGGGACAGCAACCAGGCTCTACCGGGTTCAGTCCTTGCCTACTTCAATTTTCGTTGGTCCCGATGGCATCATTCGCGAGATTGTCATCGGCGGTCCAATGGCTGAGGCCTTGCTGATCAGTCGTGTGGAAAAGCTATTGAAGGAGATGCCCTGATGCTACCCATTTTGCAAATCGGTCCGCTGGCTTTGCCTGTTCCACAATTCAGCATCCTGCTTGCATTTTGGCTTGGCATATCACTGGCAGAAAAACAAGCCCCCCGGCATGGAATATCCGCTGATGGCCTTTATAACCTGGTTTTTACTGGCCTGGTAGCCGGGCTGATCGGAGCCCGGATTGGATATGTTTTTCAAAACCTGTCTGCCTTTATTCAATCACCCTTGAGTCTTTTCTCATTGAACCCCGGTCTCCTGGATGTTTTTAGCGGTATTGCGATTGCATTGCTGGGAATGTTCATCCACGGGCAGCGCAAAAAAATTTCCTTCTGGCATGCAGTCGATGCGCTGACCCCACTTCTGGCAGTTCTGGCAATTGGAATAGCATTTGCGCATATCGCTTCAGGAGAATCCTTTGGGTCCGAAACAAACCTGCCCTGGGGTATCAATTTATGGGGAGTGAAACGACACCCAAGCCAGTTTTACGAATTGATTACGGCCATCACAATCTTCAGTTTAATAACCTTTTCGCCAAAATTTAACTACAAAACAGGTACAACATTCCTGGTATTCCTGGCTTTGAGCGCAACTGCGCGCCTGTTCCTGGAAGCTTTTCAAGGCGACAGTCTCACTATTTTGAACGGATTCCGTGTGCCACAAATAATCGGCTGGAGTGTGCTGGCAATAGTTTTGCCCATATTGGATATAATCAATCGCAAAGCTACTGAGAGCTGACATTGTGGACAGAATTATTATCTAAGCCCACCGTGTTACAGACATTATTGGAATTTCCTGCGCGCAGGTGCTTCTGATGGGGTTTTCGCCAATCGACATAATCATTCTTCTAACAGCAGCCTCAACGGAAACAAAGTCAATTTTATCGTCTCACGGGTTCCATAATGGTATTCTACAAATCAACATTGATAATAAAAACTCCAAGCAAAAAGGCTGACCCTTAGGGCCAGCCTTTTTTTACTATGAAATGGATCAGGTGGTAACGGCAAAGAATGTGACCACCCGCAAACTTATTTAGCGAATGCGTGGCTCAATCAAGCCATAGGTTCCATCGCGGCGACGGTATAAAACATTCATGGAATCGACTTTAACATTATAGAATACAAAGAAATTATCGTGACCAAGCAACTTCATCTGCTCAATAGCTTCTTCTTCTGCCATTGGGATCAGATCAAATATCTTGCGCCGCATGATCACGGGCATCTCATCAAGTTCTGCCTCACCAACGGGCTCTAATTCAGGCGCGACATCAGCAGCAGACTTGCCATCACCACGACCATTTTTACGCTTGTCCTTGAATCGATCGATCTGACGCGATAATTTTTCCATGGCAGCATCCATGGCAGTGCGAACATCGTCAGAGCGCTCTTCAGAACGCAGGATGAAACCTTTGCCAGAGACTGTCATCTGGGCAACATAGCGGTCATCGACACTCCGGGCTGTTTTCACGAATGCAAGGTCAACCCTGATTTGGTCAATCGTATCGAGATGGCGATCCAATTTTGCCACTTTTTTAGTGACATAATCGCGCAAATGATCCGTCACTTCAATTTCACGTCCAACTATTTCCAGATTTTGTGCCATAGTGCCTCCTCGTTAAGGATGGTAGGATGGAAATCTCATTCGTCAACGCAACGAACAAGAAGGTAATGACTTAACATGGTCGGAGCCTAATTTTTATATCGCCCTGGCGAAGGTTAGTGCATAAACCTTACTTGCTCCGGCATCCAGCAAGGCGTTCGAAGCTGAACTGAGGGTAGAACCGGTCGTTGCAACATCATCGATCAGCAAAAAGGTTTTACCTCTAACTAATCGATCCACTGCCTGAAAAGCACCATTCACATTTGTGCGGCGCTCACCAGCGCTGAGGCCCACTTGCGAAGAAGTATGCCGGGTGCGGAGTAACGCACTGGGCAGATATTGCCAACGCATCAACCTTGCAAGTGGACGTGCTATCAACTCAACTTGATTATAGCCTCGTTCTGCAAATCTTTGTTTACTTAACGGAATTGGTAGGACTGAATCTGGTTTCCAGCCTAACCCATCCACTTGAGCAGCGAGATGCCAGGCCAGTGCTTCACCCAACCCGATTTCTCGGCGATATTTTAATTTTATCAATGCAGACCTGGCAGGCTCCACGTAAACAAAACACGACCGTAATGCGTGAAACGCCGGTCGTGTGTGTTGACATTTTATACATATTCCAGACAGGCGTTGCGGTTCGCCACATACTTCGCAGATTGGAAGTGGAACGGGGACCAATTTTTGCTGGCATTCTTTACACCAGCGAGACCCCAGTTTTCCACAGCCGCCACACGATGGAGGGAAGAAAAAATCCAGGCCACTCCATAAAAAATGAAAAAAGTGGTAAGTCAGGCCTGGTTTCAAAGTCAAGATTTATCTTCCGAAATTTACTTTCATGATCTGCAAGATGGCTGGGGTCATAAGTACAATAAAAATGGATGGGAAAATAAATCCAACCATCGGTAAAAGCATTTTAACAGGAGCCTGGTGCGCCAGCTCTTCAGCATACTGGCGCCTACGCATACGCATTTGCTCAGCCTGAATGCGTAATACTTTTGCCATGCTAACACCGAGCTGTTCGCTTTGAATAATGGCTGCCACAAAGCTGGACATTTCCGCCAGTTCAATTCGATCAGCCATGCTTTTTAAAGCATCACGCCTGACTTTACCCAACTGAATTTCACGGATTGTCCGGGCGAAAGCCATTGAAAGTTCATTTTCCCATTTTTTGGCTACGTTCGACATGGCAGCATCAAAACCAAGACCAGCTTCAACGCAAATGGTCAACAGGTCGAGAGCATCTGGCATGGCTTTACGAACCTCAAGTTGGCGCTTTTTAATCTGCTCGTCCAACCACAATTGGGGGAAGAAATATCCAATCGCCAGACCAATCATTGAATAGAGCAAGGCACGTGAAAGGGGTTGAGCCAGGATGGTAAAGGTACATGCCAGGAAAGTACCAACACCCAAAACTCCTGCAATCACAAAACGCGAAGCCAAAAACATGGGGGCATCTACAAAACCGGCTTTACCCGCCAATTCAATTTTCCGGCTAGTTTCCATGAGCACATTCTGCGGCGTGTTCCTGGATGACATTTCACCAAACCGGCGGAGAAGCGGGTAAATAACCCGTTCTGCAAAAGGTTGGGAAAGCTCGATTTGATCCAAAGAGACTGCTTCACCACTTTGGGAAAACTCATTCAAACGTTCCGAAAAAGTATCAACATCCTGGGTGGGCATGCGCTGACCCACATAAATCAGAGCGCCAGCGATGCCTAACACGAGAATTACCGCCAATATGACAATAACAGACCAATCCATATTACACCTCGATATCCGCAATTTTCATCATGATTGCATATCCAACACCAATCATGATCAAACCGACACCCAAGGCAGTGCCGCCACAAACAATATTCTTAAAGAACTCGCCCATATATTCCTGGTTGATAAACCAGAGCAGGATAAATACGGCAAACGGCACGCCTGAAAGAATACGCCCAGACATAACCACCTGCGACGTCATAACCCTGATTTCGCCCTTGATTCTGACGCGCTCACGAATAGTAAATGAAATTGTATCCAGGATTTCTGCCAGAGGTCCACCAACTTCGCGCTGCACGTTGATCGCAGTCACTACAAAATCAAGATCTTCACTTGGGATACGGCGAACGAGATTCTCCAGAGCCTTATCCATCGGGATACCAAGCTGCATTTCCTGGACGACACGGCGAAATTCATCACTGATGGGTGCCGGCATTTCCTTGCTGACGGCCTCTAAGGCTTGCATAGTCGAATAACCAGCGCGAAGACCATTCACCACAAGATTGAGCATGTCTGGAAGCTGGTTGGAAAATTTCGATAACCGTCTTCCTTGCTGAGACCGCACGTACATGATCGGCAAAGCAACACCAAAACCCATCCCCAATGCACCAGAAAGAAGCCGTGCAGGAAGAGTGGTACCTGTGAAAATGAAACCCAGGGTTCCCAAAGAAACGGCCAGGATGAACATAAAAGCAATAAACTCACCTGATTTGAATTTTAGATCTGCGCGAGCAAGATTTTTGGCAATCCGATCACCAATATTGGATTTTTCTACGCGGCGATTGACCCATTCAGTCAGAGCCGTGGAAGATTCTTCTTTTTTAGAATCGGTTGGGCCTTTTTCATCTTCCAAATAACGCCCCAACCGATCTTCGACCAGAGATTGTTCGCTGTTTGACGATATATACACCCCAACCGCGATCAGGATCAGGATAATAATCGTTCCTATCAATAATATAGCTAAGGGGGTCATAATGCACCTGAAGTCAGTAACATTTGGGTGTGCTTCAATAGTACTATTGTAACGGTCATAAGATTGGGTAAGAAGAACTCGACCACCAATAGAACTCCAATCGAGACGATGACATCGAATTTTTCAATATAAGTAGTTTACCCGGACGCTCTCGATGTAAAAACGTTATAAATAGCACATAATCGTGATTGATCTAGTAACGACGGCCACTGCCAGTACCAAAGATGGAGGGCGGAAGATGGATACCAGATGCTTCGATTTTATCCATGAATTTCGGGCGCAAACCTGTCGGGCGCAAGCGACCAACAATCTTGCCATTCTCGATACCGGTTTGCTCAAAGAGGAATAAATCGGTTGTGGTAATGATCTCGCCTTCCATACCGTTTATCTCAGTGATATGTGTAACCTTACGTGTACCATCGCGCATGCGTTCTTGATGGCACACAAGATGAACAGCTGCAGCAATTTGCTCACGAATCGCCCGCACTGGCAAATCCATACCAGCCATGAGTGTCATCGTCTCCAAACGGCTTAAAGTATCGCGGGGACTATTGGAGTGGGCTGTCGTCATGGAACCATCATGACCAGTATTCATCGCCTGGAGCATATCCAAAGCAGCTTCATCGCGGATTTCACCAACAACGATCCGGTCGGGGCGCATACGAAGGGCATTCACCACCAATTGCCGAATGGTGATCTCACCACGTCCTTCAATATTAGGCGGGCGAGATTCAAGCGTGACTACATGTTCCTGGCGCAATTGAAGTTCAGCCGCATTCTCAATGGTCAGAATCCGTTCATCCGACGGGATAAACCCAGAGAGAACGTTCAACAAGGTGGTTTTTCCAGAGCCTGTACCACCTGAAATAACGATATTGCAGCGTGAAATTACACATGCTTTCATAAATTCAGCGGCTTCAGGCGTCAAAGAACCATAATTAATCATCTGCTCAATGGTGATGGGCGTTTTGGAAAATTTACGGATCGTAAGCGTAGGGCCAACCAGAGAGATTGGAGGAATTACTGCGTTTACACGAGAACCATCAGGTAGACGAGCATCGACATAGGGGCTTGATTCATCAATACGACGCCCCAGGGGCGCAACGATACGATCAATAACCCGCATCACATGATCGTTGCCCTCGAAAGCCACTGGAACACGAACCAATTTACCCTTGCGCTCGACGTAAATATTTTTCGGTCCATTTACCATTATTTCTGTGATCGAATCATCTTCGAGCAAAGGCTGCAGAGGTCCAAACCCTAAAATCTCTGCAGTAATCTGCTCAAATAAACGCTGGCGCTCTGGACGAGAGAGAACGATATTCTCTTCGTTGAGTATTTGCTCAAACAGGTCCAAAATGGTTTTGCGAACTTCTTCTGTCCTGGAAATATCCATGGACGGATCCAGTTCAGCCAGTAGCTTATTTTGAACTCTTGTTTTGAGATCAAAGTATGTGCCAGCTTGTGGAGTAGTATTTGGAGCAGAAACTCGTCGCGCCTGCAATGCTGAAAGGCCACCACCCTGTTCGCCGGAACCACTCGATCCTCCAGCTGGCACTATCGCAGATGGTCGTTGTTGTGACGGTTGGTCACTAGATTTCGTCTGGCCTTGTTCAATTCTCTTAAGTAAAGACATCGCTTATCTCCAGTATTACCGAAGAACGTTATTCACTTAGCTTGGCCAATTGAGCACGAATTAACTCTGCAAGACTAAATATAGTACGCGCAATGGGTTGGGTCTTGTTATCAATCATAAATGGCACCCCGCGATTCACAGATGGGATTACGATCCGTTCATCAAGCGGAATTACGCTGACAATGGGTTGCTTCAGATTTTCGCCAACCCTCTCCGCAGTAATTGAGATGCGTTTGTCATACTTATTCATAACAAAACAAACCCGGTCACGAGTAATACCAATAGTTTTCATGAGGTCCAGGAATAAACGGACATTCTTTACAGCCGGAATATCCTGAGTAACAACTAATATCAAAAGATCGCACATATCCAGTGCAGCCAGTGTAATCTCATCCAGATTATGGGTCGTATCAACCACCACATACGGATACACTTTACTTAAATACTTCAATACTTTCGCAAACTGTTCACTGTTGATATTATCAGCATTTTCCGGGCGGGTTGGCGCTGCCAAAACACGTAGACCCGAACCTGCATGTTTGATCATGACCCCCTCGACAATTTCTATATCGAGTTCGTCAGAACGAGGAGCCAGGTCGAGTATCGTATTTTTACCGTGTTCATTCAGAAAAATGGCTACATCCCCAAATTGCAGGTTGCCATCCACCAAAACTGCGCGCGTCTCATCATTATTCAGGGTAATTGCCAGATTGACAGCAATGGTAGTGACACCTGTCCCACCTTTGGGGCTGTAAACCATGATAATACGCCCATCGGTCGTTCCAACACCTGAAACTGGTTGAGCAGTCATCGAAGCAGATGCTGTAACTTGAATTGACTTTGATCGTTCCTGCCTGGCCATATCACCAGCGCGCCGGACAGCAGATATAAGCTCATCTGCCATCGGCGGCTTGGTTAAAAAGTCGCGAGCACCCGCCAGCATGGCACGTCGCATGTAATTCGGGTCACCTTGAACAGATAAAATAATTATCTGTGAGATCGGGGTACGCTGGCGAATCAATTCAGTTGCCGTGATGCCATCCATATCGGGCATGTTAATGTCCATAAGGATGACATCCGGCTTCAATTCATCACTTAGCTGAACCGCTTCTCGCCCAGAGCGAGCTGCACCAACAACTTCAATATCAGCTTCGAATTGTAATAATTTCCGAATATTCTCTCTGGTTTCGGATACGTCATCTACCACGAGTACGCGGTTCTTTTCCGGCATTCCTGGCTCCAATTCTACAATGTTAATTTTTCAGATCTACTGAGCAGGAGCCTGAGGTACCGTATTGGGTTCAGTAACACCTTGCATATCGATAACATACGGTAGTTTCGCAGGCACTGGAATAGCATACTGACTCAAGAGATACTGCAGGGTTGCTGCTTCGGTTTCGACACGAGTTGTATCGTCGGGAGCTCGCAGGGTCAGGGTGAATTTCGTGCCAGAATACATTAAATAGGTTAGCGCAACCGCATCCTGAGGTGTCACAATCAGAGTAATAAGGTCAGGAGCCACCGATGGAGAAGGAGTTGGTGTTGGCTGTCCTTCCTGAGGCTGTTGGACTGTTTGAGATTGCTGCCCGGTCAATGCGAACGTGCCGACATGTAATACTTGTATATCCTGCAAAATCATCTGAGAAACCAACCTTGGGCGCTGAGCTTCTGATGGCACCAGATATAAAGCCTGGTTCAAGGTTGGATCAAGTTCAGCACGTCCCTGTGCTGACCCTGGGCCACCGGATGAGATACTGGAAGAAAGAATTGGCAGAGCATCAGGAACAAAGCCTGGGCCCGTAACGATTGCCGTGTTATTCGGAAGCTTGGATTGGAAATTAGCATCCACATCAACGAAACGCGATGTCGCGATCACATTGATCCGGTCACCATCTCTAATACCATAAGCCACCGCGCTCAGGGTCGACATTGGGATTGTAACCGCCACAAGACCTGGCGAGATCACCTTCGCTGCTTCAGAGCCGGGCTGGTTTAGGCCAGGCCGATCTCCAATCATATCCGTGGTTAGGGGCAGGCCCTGGGCCAATGGATAGATGGCGAATTTACCCACGATGCTTTGCGGATCAGTAATCATTTTTGCGGTCACGCTTGCCTGTGAATAAGGCATAGTGGTCAACGATTCAATCTTGATTTCATCATCTCGATTGATCGGCTGACTTACGACCACTATATTTACAGTTGGAGCTGGCGTTTCAGTCACCCCAGTTCCGGCAGTAAAGAAGCTACCACGGATAACAAAAAATGCAACCGCGATAAGAATAATTATCACAATTACTAGAAACAGCAATACGCGGCTTCCCCGTTTCATATCATTCTCCTAATAAATTTAATCAAAGTTAATCATGATTATACAGTAAAAAACGGTCCACAAGGTGCGAACCAAACAAACAAAATTGAAAATTGTTTTCTGCGAGCAAAAACATTTTTCAATTCGGTATACCCAAGATGAGCCTACAGAGTCTTTACCGGAACCGTGATGGTGATCCGAGAGCCCTTGCCAATCGTGGAGTCAATCTCGAAGGTGCCGCCCAGAATCTCTACGCGATCACGGATCAGATTAAGCCCAAGGCTATTACCCTGATTAAGGGTATCTGCGCTGAATCCTTTCCCATTATCATTTACAGTAACCTTGATAGAAGCTTCACCCATATCAACGACAACTTTTATCAGGCTGCCCTGGCTGTGCCGGGCGGCATTGCCCAGGAGCTCCTGCAAGGCGCGGAATATCATCACCTCAATATACGATTCTAAGCGCCGCTCCTGGCCAGAAACAGAAACAGAAACTTCCATTCCAGTCTGTTCTTTGAAGGTATCAGCGTATCGTTTAATTGTAGGGAAAAGGCCCAGGTCATCCAACATCATTGGGCGCAGCTCAAAAATAAAGTTGCGGACTTTTTGAAAAGTGCTCAAGGCAGATGCTTTAAGATTGTTAAGTTCTTCGCGCGCCTGGGCAATGTCCACGTCCATAAGACGCATGGCAATTTCAGTCTGAAGAATAAAATTCGACAGGGCCTGCGCGGGGCCATCGTGCATTTGGCGTGAAAGCCGCTGACGCTCTGCTTCCTGAGCCTGGATGATACTTTCAATACTGGCAGCCGCACTTTTGGACGGCCCAACACCCGCTTCGACCGGTTTATCGAGCAGGGCCATCACCTTCTCTAGCATGCTACGGTATTGTTGTTGGTGGGCCTGGTCACCTTTAAGTTTTTCCACCTGCCCACGCATCACAAACAGACGCTGTTGAGCATCCATCGCAGAGTCATAGGCCATGCGCATCTCTTCCAATGAAACACTGCCGCCCTGGCTCTGGATTTGTTGTAAATGCGCCGTGATGGCCGCATTTCGCTGGGTTAGCTTTGAAACTTCCCCCTGGCTTTGCTCTAACATTAATGTCACTTCACGCAGAGCTCGGCCTGATTCGTCAAACTCTACTTGAATGCTTTTACGAGCATCTACGAGTTGGCCGGGTTGTTCATCCGAAAATGGCATATTTTACTCCTCAAACCGTGTTTCGTAATCTAATTTTACCCAACCTCGTTTCAGCGCATATACGACCGCTTGTGTGCGATCTTCGACACCGAATTTTCGCAGGATGGACGTAATGTGATTTTTAACCGTTTGATGACTGATCCCCAGCAAAGATGCAATTTCTTTATTACTCTTGCCTTCAACCACCCGAATTAAGACTTCCATCTCGCGATCTGATAATGGATGGAAAGGGCTTCCGGGTTCGCTGTAAGACCGGCGCACTGATTCAAGTTGGCGATTAAGCCAGATTTCAAATTCTTTGGATGACATTGCCTGGCCGCCCATGACATAATTCCCGGCAGCCACATCAAAAACCATCTTGGTTAACATCTCAGGCTGAATATCTTTGGAACAGAAAGCAAAAGCGCCTGCGATGGCAGCATGCAGCATTTGTTCGCCGTCATCATACGCCGTCATCAGGATTATTCGGGTGGGGATCCGTTCAGAAGTAACTTCGTGTGTAATTTGCTGACCATTCATGCCGGGTAAGTTGACATCAACCACAGCCACATTCGGCCGAAGTGAAAGTATCATCTCCAGGCCCTTATCCCCATGCGCTGCCTGCCCTACCACATTCAGGCGTGAATCGATGGACAGAGCATCAGCCACACCCTGACGAAACAAAGGATGATCATCCACAACCACAACAGTTATTTGTTCCATATAAAATCCTGTCCTAGATTTTTTGAGTATAGCACATGTATGCAGTTGGGGCAATTTTTCAACCAAATACTATGGCTTGGACCATCCGTAAACTATCATACTACCGTATTCACTTTGAAAATCAGCATTCTCGCTGGCAACAAAGTATTTTTCACCCCGAAATGCAAGGTTTGGCTTCCAATCTGAAAAAGCCACCAGGTATTGAACATCGTGTGCAACCATGTAATCTGATAAACGCCTGTCATCGTTGATCATTGGCACAATTTCAGGTTCAATCAGCCCGGCAAGATCTACAATCGGATGCTGCCCAAAGTATCCCAGGGCACCGATATCATGCGCGGCGATTTTGCCACGCTGAGGAAGATTTATTGCAACCCATCTGGCCGTATCAACCATTTGGCTTTCAATAAAAGCAACATCTTTTGAGTAAGAATACCCACCAAATGCAAAAGAAATAGCTAAAGCCACAACCAGAATGCTGAGATACGTCCTGCTGGCCAACCGTATTTGCCTGGCATGCAAGAAGCCCAGGCCTTCTACGAATCCTAAAAAACCAATCAGAATAAAAACAGCCAATGCCGGCATCATATAGCGTCCGTGCTGGTAAACCGGCAGGCGCAACAGGTAAAGTATGATGTAGCCGATCATCCAGGCCGCAACAACCAGGAGAGCCCAATTGCGCTCTCGCACAGCCCTGATAATTTTTTGGATAAAACCTGGGATCAACACCAGGCTGACGCCCTGGAAGAATTGCAGTGAAAAAAATAATAGCCGGTTGCCAAGCGGCAGTGACTGCCATCCAAGGTATTCAACTTGCTTGGCGTAAAAAGTATTTGGCATTGGCGCGCCTGAAATCGCCAGGTTGAATAACAGGTAAGGGAAAAAGAATACGCTAAAACCAAAACCAAGCCTTAATAAACCACGCATGCGATCAGATCCGGTCTGTTCTGTCAAAAATATCGCCAGGCACATAGGGCCCAGCAGTGTCAGACCATCAGGGCGCACCCAGACAGAGACACCCACAACAATACCGGCGATCAGGTAATTTCGAGAACCCGTCAACAGTATGCTCACCACGAATAAAACCAGGAAAATATGCAGGCTGGTTTCCATGCCAGAAAAAGCTGCCCAAGCAAGGTGCCATTCCAACGCAAACAAACAACCAGCCCAAGGATACGCTGGTTTATATAATGAGGCTGATCTGCGCAGGATTAGTTCGACCAGGATGGAGATTCCAAAAAGCAGCAGGCCCCCCAACAGATATGTCCAAAAATACGGGGAAATATGCAGGACAAAGCCGAGCGCCAACAGGATTGTCCAAAGCGGAGACGTTGACCCGGACGATAATTCACCTGGTAAAAATGACCATTCACCCAGCAGGGCTAAATTTCGGGCATACGTTTGGTGTATCCAAGAATCATCCAGCGGGAAACCGATCCGATATGTTGCGGCACTCAACCCGAGGTATATAACCAGAGATGTTAATACTGCACCCGCAAGGAGCAATATGTCCTTTCTGGAAAGCTGTTTATCAGTGGGTGAATGCAAAGATACGAACATCGTCAAATTCCCCAAGGTAGTTAAGACCTGGCTGAACATCCGGGTTTTTATAAACCGGGATCATCGGATCTGTATAGTAGGTTTTTTCCAAAACGAGATATTTTGCTCCAAACTGATCAGCCAGTGCCCGCACAGATTCAAGATTTTCATCAGGCACAATAATGGCAGAGCGACCGCTGGCAGCATAATACCCCGGTGAATTGGCAACAATCACCACGTCCGCAGGCTGGGCACCGTTTTGTACCAAGATGGCTTCGACACGATCATACGTTCGCCGAAATTGGTTCCAATCATTCTTAATGATCGCAATTTGAGCAAGACTTACAGTCAATATCGCCATGAAAAGCACCAGCGCTATTCGGAAAACCTGAAAAGCCGCAGGTGTAAATCTACCCCTGGCGCGAGCCTTGGCAACGAGCACATCCACCCCAACGACCGCAGCGGTAAACCAGATTGGTTGAAGCGCGGCGGCAGCATGAAAAAAACTTCCACGCGAACCGGCAAAGGGAACAATAAAGCTCATAAATCCGTATAAAGTCAGCCAACCAAATACTGCCAGGCGAATACGCAAATCCTTGCGCAAAGCCCACAAGCCGATCAGTATAAATGGAAACAGCAAGAAGGCGCTTTGGGCGCCAATCGTATTGATGGAATTAAGTTTGAAGGCTGTCAAACGGCTTTCAAGTGCTGACTGCCAGCCTGTTGCCAACCAGTTTTGCATATTTATCCGGCTGGCAGGCCAGGCAAAGGTCTCGTCATAACGGGTCATCCAGATCACATTACTACCAGCCGGGGTGAGTGGTGTGCCCCATACCGCTATATTGCGAGCCATCCAGGGAGCCATGACCAGGGCGTACCCAATCGAAAAAATCATGATTGAGATTACAAAAGAGCCTATTCTGAGGCGAGGTTTAGCATCCAACCATAGAAAAAATAAACCCACGCAGCCCAGAACGAACCACATCAACCCGTCAACACGGGAGAGATTCATGAGACCAGTGATAAGCCCAAGCAAAAAAGGCGCAGCACGCCCACTGCGCGGCAAGAATAGAAAAAATAGCCCACCGAGCAGCATAAATAGCCCGAAGTTATCAGTAGTTGGCATGAAAGGAGCATGATAACCGCTAAAAACAGCCAGTAATCCGGCCGCAATCGCTGTTCCGCGCTGGGCAGTAATTTTAAAACCAAGCAGCGCTGAGACAGGCGACGCCAATGCAGCAATTACGATGAAACCCAAACGAGCCGCCCAAAAAGTATGCTGGCCGGTTAGATACATTCCGGCGGCAGCAATGATCGAAGCAAGCGGAAACCAATAACCATGAGATGCGTGTGGTAAGACCTGCGGATTATCCAAATAATTCCACAGGTAGGTTTCAGTAAAACCATGTCCCTGGACAAGCCGCAGACCGCCGGCATAGTAATAATCTGCATCCATGTATCCTGGCGCGAGTTGAAACCAGGCAATACAAATATTAAATAGCAAGCCGATCAAAAATAGAGCAAATAATTCCTGGCGTTTCACATTAGCCCCTGAGTGCAATTTCATCAGCCCATAAACGAGGTTGACGGACTGCTCCCCAACGCACCCAGTACAGGAACAGGGTCAAGAGAAGCGGGTAAAACAATATAAATCCGGATGTGATCCCATTAATTTGTGCAGCCCATAAGCCCAGGAAAGCACAAACCATGACAATCACAGAACTGATAAATCCAAGCAGCCTCCATCTTTGAACCATGATTGAAATAACCAAAAGCATGCCGGGCAGAGTAAAAACCAACCAGTTCGAGAAGTATGGAATACCAGTCAATGGAGTAAGGGCAGCAGTCAGGCAAATTGTCCAAAACAGCCAGCGAACATCCTGACCACGTACAGAGCGCCATTCAAGAAATAAGATTGTCAACGCGCCAATGGCCAGGATCTGGGCCAGGCGTCGCCCAATACCGGGCAACCAGCCTTCGAATAAAGCATATGTGGAAGGCATAGCGCCAGATTTCCAATTCGAAATCACGGAACCAAAAAATGGCAATATCCAGGAAGGCAGCAATATCAACGACAATCCGAATAATATCGCCAGCATCATACCAATTCCACCGAGAACTCGCCAGCGTTGCGTTGAGAATATCCAAATCAGAGTGGTCAGGAAAACAAAACCGGTGGCTTCGATATTGAGCAAACTTAATGCCAATAATCCACCTGCCAATTCATCGGTCCCCAATTCAAGACTTCGCAAAGCAATACAAAACAAGAGTGCCTGCAATATGACAGATGTCCCGGATACCAAGGCTGAGACAGATGGCTGCCAGAATAAGCAAAAAATCAGGATAAGGATAAAAAATAACCAGTGAGGCTTCCAACGGGTGAGACGCAAAGATGCCAGCACAACACCAAACAGCCCGACTTCAATAATGATCATCCAGATGGCACGGGCGATCACCAAATCGCGGATCCATGATAACGGCAGAAAAAACACCAACAGAAAGAGCGGGATATTTACCTGATAAGGATATTGACCAGCAAGTGGGGTGCGCTTGTAAATAATGTTTTGAATATTCAGCGTAGTTTTTTCCCCATAAGGTGTTACGCCCTGTAGCATGAAATCCTGCATACCCTTCCACGGCACAATAAAATCGGCGCCTCCGCGCACACGTTGAGCAAAAGCCAAGTCAGCAAAAAAAAGCCCGCCAAAGATAGCGACCGTAAAAAAAACCAGGAAAAGTATGTTGAAAAAAGTACGAGCATTGCGCATTGCTTTATTTTACCAGCGTAAGTAATGGTAGAACCCGGGAACACATGTATGCGCCCCCAAAACAGACCAGGGATTTGCGCAGCCTGAACCCAGCATGCTTTGGGTTGCAGACCATAACCGCAGGCCTGCGCTGAATGGTTACAACAGCATACCAAACCAGGTTTTATTTGCAAGCATCGCCCGGCCCTGAATTATTTATAACTCAACCTGAACCGGGTGATTGAAAAGGGGTAAGATCCTGTTAAAACAAGGACTGTTTTGCCGCGTGGGGAAAAACATTCCCAATCGGAAGACGGAACCCTTGTGGTGATGTCTCCAATACTTGCATAAGCACGGCAACCAGATCAGGGTAGCAGCATTTGAAGCCGATTTGGAAATATGTGATATTCGAGATCGGTGATCCCGCTCGAGAAAATTTCGCCATCGGTGTGCGCCGGAGAAGGGTTATCCAGGTGCACCTTGAGCCAACTGACCGAAAATTCGGTCATGCCTTCACTCTCGACATAACTGCCCTTATCTTGTTTCATTGTTTTGGGGAGCAGAGCAAACATCCCCCGCCGAGTGGCACGATGGCCAAAAACAATCGTCAGCTTGCCGTCAAATGGATCTGCATGCGGACCCATGAAAAATACGCCGCCCGAACGTGGCCCATTGCCAACATAGACCAGGGAGATTGGTCCATCATAGCTACCGCCATCCCATTCCAGGTGTGCATCCCAGGATGGACCAGCCATGATTGCCATCACAGCAGCGACAAGGTAACGTCCAATCCCTTTTATCCAGGTGATCTTGTTCTGGATCACGGATACATACGGCTCAATGCCCAGGGCGCTGTTATTGGCAAAATAGATATCGTTAGCTTTGCCCATATCCATCGAGCGAATTTTCCCGGCACTGATCACCCTGGCTGCTTCACCAAGGTCTGAAGGGATCTTCAGGGCATAGGCCATATCATTTGCAGTTCCCAGGGGGATGATTCCCAGCGTAGGCAGCACGGCATCAGCAGATGAGGCATGCCCAATGGCATTGACCATCTCACCAATTGTTCCATCACCCCCAGCCGCAATCAAAGGCGAAAAACCATCCAGCAATGCCTGGCGAGTCAACTCGCCAATGTGCCCCGGTCCTTCCGAAACAGCCAGTTCAAAATCAACCCCAGCTGCACGCAGGGCGATCTCAGCTTCCACCCAACGCTTCTGGGCATTCCAACGATTTGAATATGGGTTCAGGATCACTTTTGCGGTCATAGGGCCTCAAGGAAAGGGGAAAGTTGTGCAGATGATGGATTGATTTTCCTGGATAATACCAGTTGATTGTTACTCGATTGAAATATAGATACGCTTGTTAATCGCGCCCTTCGATTTGTAATCCACCACTCTAACTGTGCCAACCTCTGATGTATTGCTAACATGCGTGCCGCCATCCGCCTGTAAATCGAGCCCCACAATTTCAACCGTGCGGATATTTACGATACCTTCAGGCAGCAGGTTGATCTTGGTGCGGATCAGATCCGGGATCCGCAATGCTTCTTCGCGCGGCAGGATCTTGACAGTGATGGCACGCGCGTTAGCGATTTCTTTATTGACCGCGATTTCGATATCATGAACCAGCCCGGCTTGCATGCGCTCAAATTCAAAATCCATGCGCCCGCCGAGCGGCTCCATGTCTCCGCCGGTAACCAGGGCACCATAATCGCGGAAGACGGTGCCACATAGAATATGCAGGGCGGAATGTGTGCGCATTAGTTTATGCCGCCGCTCCCAATCGATAATTCCATGTACTAAAGCACCCGGCACGGGCATTTCATCCGGACCAGCGATGAAATGAAGCACATCATCAGCCTGTTTTTTGACCTTCGTGACCGGATATTGCAGGCCATTCACTACGAGTGTGCCAAAATCACAGGGTTGGCCACCTCCACCCGGGTAAAAAGCAGATTGGTCAAGCACAATGGTACGGGCTTCGCCGTCCACGCTCAATATTCTGGCATCAAATTCCCGGAGATAAGCATCCGTTTGGTACAGTAGATCTGTCATCGTCTATTCCTCATTGTCATGGCATGGACACTTTATAAAAAATGTCGCTTAATCTTTAAAATCATCACCTTACCAGGCGGGAAGCAATTGACTCTGCGCATCCATCCGAAAGGGCGCCCAGGCCAGCGATACCAGTTGGACACTGATACCGGTCTTTTTTGGGGTAACCACCACCGTCTCGAGAACTTCTATATTGGGGTCAATTTTACTCACAAAACTAGCAGATTCGTCATCAAATTGAGTATTTAATTCTTCAAGTTGTTTTTTATATATTTCCACTGATGCTTCGGCCCGACCAACATCGTCCTGCTGCTGCATGGAACGCCCCACCCCACGAATTGCGCTGGAAGCTTTATTGATGCTGCTAGCGCTGGTCAATTTCCGACCGGCGAAAGCACCGAGCAATGTGGCGCCAAAGGAGATGGCTGTTTGCATTTTTGCCTGGCTGACCTGTGAAGCCTCCCGCGCAACAGCCTGTTCAGCTTTGCGCAGTTTTTCCTGCAACGCGTTGATCCGGGGAATATATTTTTTACGAAGCGCCTCCACCTGGCCATCGCGTTGTTCGCGGGCTACCTGTTGCAGACGTATACGAAAATCGCGTTCAGGTTCGTCTGGCGCAGAATACCAACCAGTACTGGGACTGCGCAAAAGCTTTAAAGTCTGACTGGCATAAAGCCAGCTTACGAAATCCTTACTCCATTGGCCCATACTTTTTGCTTTCAAGACAGTGCCCGGCAAATCACAAAAATTAACACCCTGGGACGGGTTCTTCTCAAGCTCATTTAATGAAAAGCTGACCTGCTGGGCTATATCCCAGTTGACAGCCACGATCTTGTCAATGATCGGCGTCATCACAGTTATATCTTGGGGCCAATCAACTTTAGACCTGGCATCCGTGAAGCGCAGCCTGGCGCCCCCGATCAGGACCGGCTGATAAACCACACCGGCAGAACTTCCGCGCAGTGGAATAAAATACTGGGTAATTTCTGCGGGCAGGTTAGGCTGCAATCCAGTTGAAACAACCTGCGACAAAGCCGGTTGGGCAGTCACTTCTCCAACAATTGGAACCACTGCAGCTTTTACGTCTGCTGTTACCCGGCTCTTATAAGGATCCATCAATTGTTTGATCTGAGTGCGGGTCAAAGGTCCCCGCAAATAAGAGAGACTCCAACGGGTTTGAAAAATCACCGGCTGGTCTTCGTGCGAATTGTTCATCAAAAAGACACGGCTGCCCAAACCGGCCAGAAGCTGTTCCATTTTCTGCCGGTCAAAGCTACTCCCACTGCTGGCCGAGGCACCCTCCAGCCCGTCCATCAGTCTTTGTTTGTCACGTTCCGTTTGCAAACGCCCAATAAACCAGGTGCCAATGTTGGCGAGACCTTTGTAATCCAGATCGGCCGGATTTTGGGTAGCCAATACCACCCCAACGCCGTAAGCCCGCGCTTGCTTTAGCAAAGTTAGCAAGGGCTTTTTTGAAGGTGGGTTGGCGACAGGTGGAAAATATCCAAAAATTTCGTCCATGTAAACCAACGTGCGCAGGCTGGTCGTACCGGGCTGGGTTCGCATCCAGCCCAGAATTTGATTCAATAGCATGGATACAAAAAACATGCGCTCATTATCAGCCAAATGAGCAACAGAAAATATTGCCACCCGTGGCTTGCCACTTTGCGTATGCAGGATTTGTCCGATATCCAGGGGCTCACCCTCCAGCCATGAACTAAAAACCGGAGATGCCAGTAGATTATTAAGCGCCATCACCAACCCAAAACGATCCTTGGCCGGGTAAAAAGACTCTAATTCCAGCACACCAATTTTTGCAACCGGTGGGTTTTGGATCTGAGGGATCAAAGTCGCCAGGTCTAAATCCTGGCCAGCTCGCCAGACCAGGCCAATAACGGTTGACATCAGGATGTGTTCGCGACTCTGGAGCGGGTCGGATTCGATATTAAGCAGCCCGAGTAAACTTGTAACAGTGGTACTAATGCGTTCTTGCAGCAGTTCAGCGTCCTCCATGATTTCCACCGGGGGCACAGAAAACGACCGTAGAATGGAGACTGGAATGCCAGCATTGCTGCCCGGGGTATAAATTGCAAATTCAGCTGCATCGTGTAAACGCCTGACACGCTCAGCGCTTTGGCCCCATTCTTCCAGGCCATTTTTCCATAGAGCCGCCTGCTGGGCAGCGTATTCAGGCATGGAAAGACCTTTGCGGGTGGCATCATCAGAATTGATCCAGGGCAAAAAATCTTCAGCGCTCATTTGTGGAAAAGTCAAAAGTAAATTTGCGAGATCACCTTTGGGGTCGATCAAAATCGACGGGACATCGTCTATGGCGGCTTCCTCGATCAAATCGATACACAAGCCGGTCTTACCGCTGCCAGTCATTCCTACCGCAACGGCATGTGTGACAAGATCGCGCGAATCGTAAAGAAGCAAATTGTCCTGAAGTTTTTTGTTATTGAGATCATATTCTCGCCCCAGGTAAAAAACGCCCAGCTTTTCGTAATCCTGCATACACTTATCTCCTGCACCATCTATAATGATGCGGTCGCAATTCTACTACGCGAATACATTCAAGGTTAATATAAAGTCCGAATCGCAGCAAATAACCCGTTTTAGTTTAATCAAGGATCGAAACAAACGGATCTGGTGCTGCAGGATCCAGCCCCAGGACACGCGCCATATTCTCGCTGCTGCGGTCGGTCACAAATTCGACCCATAGAGGAAAATGATCAGATAATCTAAAAGACATATCCGACAAGGATATCTCTTTATACACTGCGCCAGCAAAATCGATCACCCCCGCCCTACCACTAAACGGCAGGCTCAATCCATCCATAAACCAGGCGACCTGGTCGTAAAATTTCGGTTTTGTATCGTAGGTTGATTTCAGGTTTAACAGTTGAGCAGGCACCACCAACCCGGTTGACACAAATGCTTTAAATAAGGGGTTATTTCCGCGTTCATCGATATTGAAATCGCCCAGAACAATTACATTTCCTTCATCACTTCCTATCACGGCGCGTTGACGGATCTCGGTTGCGCTAAACTGGGTCAGCGCGCTTATTTCGCCAATCCGGTCTGCTGGATTCTTGCCATAACGAATATGGGCCGTCAAGAGCGAAAATTTCTCTTTGGCGGTTTGAAACCCGACTATATAGGGCGTGCGGTCAAACTGTTGGGCAGGATTGCCATCAGCCGTGGGCGGCAGAACAATTTCTCCTGCCAAACCTGAAGGTTGCACACGGCGCTTGTCGTAAATATAGGATAGCCTTTCTGTATTACCCTTCGATCCCACCGAGACATCACTGATAACAAGGCCCCAATCGGGGCCCAACAGGTCTTCTAATAACATCCTTATCCCTGAAGTATCGCGCTTCACTTCCTGGATGGCAATCACATCAAAACAACGAACAATCTCGGCAATATAAACCATGGCGCGCAAATTTCGCTTCGGGGAGGCAGGGTTCTCATCCCAACTTTTGAAAATATCCCCAAAGGCCCGAATGTTCCAGGTCCCAATGATCAAGTTTTGATCAATGATCTTTTTAGGAATGTGCGAATTAACGATACGGCGCTTAAGACGAACCAGGTCCTCGGCTACGATGCGTGCATAGGCTGTGAAATCCATATAATCACCCTTGGCATAAAGAATAATATATCTCAATAAACATCAGAACGACACGCCCAAAAAAATATTCAAAATAAAGTATAGCACTTTTGGGTTAGCTGCGGTCGCGGTTCTCCAGAATAAATTCTAGGTTGCAACCAAGAATAGTCAAGCAGGCGGGATGGGAATCAACAGCGCCGGGCCTCAACTTCAGAAAATAACCCAAATTAAATGCTTTTTACGCATTGCAGATTTCATTCAGCGCAGAGTTATTGGCAGCACTTTGCAAACCGATGAAACAGTTTTTTTGATAAACCCTTTGCCACAACATGGCCCCGACTCGCACCCAGTAAAACCAGGATGGTAAAGCGCCATACTCAATTGGTAATTCCAGGTTCACAAGTAAGAATTTCTGTCAAAAAAATAAAAAGGGCTAGCGCAACAAGTCGGAAGAGAATAACGCAACTCAAAAAATGAGGGTACGCAACTCAAGAAAAAAGTAAAAAAACGACACCTTCTTAAGGATAATGTGATTGTCAAAGATCCAATCAGCGAAAATTTCTACGCGTCGACACCGATTGAGAAGGAAAAAAGTCTGACTGCGATATTCAGGGAAATTCGGGATTATGTCTCCAATAAATTGGAGAAAACCACCATTGCGGATGTGATGGATTGAACATTTTTGCTTTTCTTGGACCATCTCTGACCGGAGATGGGCTTTTTTTTGCGATAAATATCACTTTATCCTATTGCAAATGTCATCATTCAGCTGCTGAATATTGACAAAAA
Organism: uncultured Anaerolineae bacterium; assembly: GCA_903854805.1. The sequence goes on along the minus strand of CAINXK010000078.1, from coordinate 21,404 downwards.
CAAGGTTTAGGATATAATCCCCATTGAATTAGTCATATAAGGAGTGATGTGAAACTTTCCCTGCACAGCGAGTATGCGCTACTCACCCTGATCTACCTGGCGCGCATTAATCAGGCGGTATCCGCGACCGAAATTGCCGCGCTCCAACAAATTCCAGCAGAATCTCTGGTAGAAATTTTGTCGGCGATGAGAAGTTCCGGATACATTGCCCAGGATTCCACGGGCAGCCAGGTGCAGCTTGCCAAGAGCCCGGTGATGATTTCGGTTGGCGAGATTATCCGCCTGTTTGATGGGGCACTGGCTCCACTTGAACCAGTCAGCTCCAAAGGCTATGCCCCTGCGCCAATGGACCGGGAAGAGAAACTCAGCGGGCTGTTTGAGCAGATCCAGGAACAGATTATTGAACGCCTGGAAAACACTACAATTGCCGAAATGGCATAATTTTTTTGTCTTTATATACTACTAAGTCAATAGGATATATTGCAATTAAACATTATCCATCCAATTAATCAAGTGCCGGGCCTTCCATCATCCAGGACAGGCCGGGTAAAAGGAGAAAAAATGATTGAAAGCATCACGATTTTAGGTGGACACAACCGCGCGGGTGTTCCGGAAGCTGTTGAGCGCATTGAAATGAAAATGGGCGATGTGATCAGCATTGTCGGGCCAACAGGATCTGGCAAAACCACCCTGATCAACGATCTGGAACTGTTTGCGGACGCCAACACGCAGACCGGTCGGCGCATGCTAATCAATGGCCAGCGACCGCCACTGGAATACCGTGACAACCCGGCCATGAACCCGATCGCGTTGATCACCCAGCACACGACCTTTCTGTCAGACCTACCGGTGCTGGAGTTCCTGACCATGCACGCTGGTATTCGCGCGGTGAAAAAGAGCCAGGTGGATGAGATGATCCAGAAGACTCTGTCTTTTGCAAACGAGCTGACCGGCGAACCAATCGTGCTTACCAGCCGCATGACCGAGCTTTCGGGCGGCCAGACCCGCGCGCTGCTGATCGCGGATGCAACCATCATTTGCAACACGCCAATCGTGCTGCTCGACGAAGTGGAGAATGCCGGCATCAACCGCACGCGTGCGATGGAGCTGCTGCGCCAGTACCGCAAGATTTTCATCTTCGTCACTCACGATCCGCGCATCACCCTGCTTTCGGATTACCGCATCGTGATGCAGGGCGGTTCGATCACCAAAGTCCTGTATACCAACGAAGAAGAACGTATCTTCTCGCACAAGGTCAGCAAACTCGATGACTTACTTTCCGCCATGCGCGACAAAATCCGCTTTGGCGAACGCCTGAACACCCATGAACTGGAGGGATTAGCATGAAACTCGCCATCTGTGCCGGGCCGGCAACCACCGGCAAAAGCTCTGTCCTGCGTCACATGATCCGTAAGTTGCAAGACGCAGGTGACCGAGTGGCCTTCCTGAAAGTCGATGTGCAGTACGCCGAGGAAGATGAAATCTTTGCCAAAGAGTTCGGCATCCCGACCAAGAAAGTCTATTCCGGGGAACTGTGCCCAGATCACTGCAACGTGATGGTGTTGGGCGACGCCCTGAAATGGGCCGGCGAGCAGAACGCGAATGTCCTGCTTGTGGAAACCGCCGGGCTGTGCCTGCGCTGTTCGCCTTACGTGGATGGCGGGCTGGGCATGATCGTGATCGAAGCCACCAGCGGCACCAACCTGCCGCTCAAGATTGGTCCGATGCTCTCACTGGCCGATGTATGCGTGGTCACCAAGATCGACCGCGTCTCGCAGGCCGAGCGCGAGGTCTTCCGGGCGCGCATCCAGGATGTGGCCCCCAATGTGCGCGTGCGCGAAGTGAATGCGCTGTATGGCATCGGCATCGACCCATTGGTGGACATTCTGCACAACCAGCCAGATACCTGGGATAGGATGCTGCTGCGCGGCAACCCACCGGTGGGCACCTGCACCATCTGCGTTGGCAAAAAGGAAATCGGCTGGCAGGCCCATTTTGGCGTGGTACGTTCCCTGGAGAACCAGAACTTCTACCGAGGTGAATAAGGATGGAACAGATTTACTTTGACCATTCGGCCACAACCCCGCTTGACCCGCGTGTTGTCGAAACCATGCTGCCCTTCTACGGGGCCAACTTCGGCAACCCATCCAGCCTGCATTGGGCCGGGCAGCAGGCCAAACAGGCAATCGAAACAGGCCGCCGCCAGGTTGCCGATCTGTTCCACGCCAGCCCGGACGAGATCATTTTCACGGCCAGCGGCACTGAATCCGATAATATGGTTCTCGTGGGTGTTGCCAACCAGTACAGGCCGCAGGACTGCCACATCATCACCTCGTCTTTCGAGCATCCGGCCATCCTGGAAACCTGCAAATACCTGGAAAGACTCGGCTATGCCATCTCGTATCTGCCTGTGACCACCGAAGGCATCGTTGAACCAGCAGTGCTGCAAGCGGCGCTGCGCCCCAACACGCGGCTGGTTTCGATCATGGCTGCCAATAATGTCGTTGGCACACTGCAGCCCATCGCAGAACTTGCCCAGGTTGCCAGGGCGGGCGGTGCGCTGTTCCACACGGATGCCGTCCAGGCCGTCGGCAAGATTCCCCTGCATATGGATGTGTTGCCAGTCGATTTTCTGTCGCTCTCGGCGCACAAACTGTACGGGCCAAAAGGGATCGGCGCGCTCTACATCCGCAAGGGCCTCAAAATCGAACCACTGGTGCACGGCGGCGGACAGGAGCGCGGCTTGCGTTCGGCTACCGAAAACGTGGCAGCGATTGCCGGTCTGGGCAAGGCTGCCGAAATTGCGGCAGCGGAAATGTCCGCTGAGGCCAGCCGGCTGGTGCGCTTGCGCGACCGGATCATCGAGACCATCCAGACTGAAATCTCGAATGCTTACCTGGTCGGCCATCGTTACAAACGCCTGCCGGGGCATATCTGCCTGGGCTTTGCCGGGCAGGAGGGCGAAGCCATCCACCTGATGCTTTCGCTGGACGAAGAGGGCATTGCCATTTCAACCGGCAGCGCCTGCAGTTCTCACAGCGCCGGGCAGCCTTCCTATATCCTGATGGCGATGGGGCTAGACCCAATCCGGGCGCGCGGCTCGCTGCGCATCACGCTTGGCCGCTTTAATACCGATGCGGAAGTGGATCGCTTCCTGGAAATCCTGCCGCGCATAGTGGGTGAGATGCGCCCTGTCACATCCCGCAGTTTTGCCACCGTTCAATCAACTTGAAATTATAAGGAGCCCATCCAATGGCACTCAACCAAACCTACACCGTGAACGACCTACCCGGCCTGAACTGCGGCGTATGCGGCATGCGCAGCTGCGAAGAAATGGCGTTGCGCTTGCAGACCAACCCTGAAAGCATCAAGCGCTGTATCTATCTCTCGGACAACCGTTACGAAGCCCGCGAAATCGCCACCGAGAACCGCAACAACCCACTCAATGCGCCTGTGGCTCCGGCTGCAGCGGTAATCACAGTGGCCCCTGCTTATTCCGCCGCTCCCCAGGTTTCAACGTGCGCTGGTTGCGGCCCCGCTGCCGCAGCAGTTGCGCCCTTCGTCCCCGGCATGAGCAACCAATGGCGCGACAGCCTGGGCCGCGAATTCGACTTTTACCTGGAGCATTTCCCTGAAGAGCCCGGCCCGCGCGAAATCATCATCCCGCACAACCCGATGATCACGCGCGAAATGGATATCCAGGTCGGAGACATTCTGATCGGTCGCCCGCTGGGCATGTCCTGCGGCTGCCCGATCACACACTGCGGTGTGGCCATGAACGTTGACAAGCGCACCGGCGTGATCGTGTGGTGTGTGACCGGTCCGCTCAACCCACGTTCAAAGGGTTTCAAGGATCTCGGTTATTACATCGCCGAAGGGTACGAAGGTCTGATCAACGAAGCGCGCACAGATATCAAAATCGGTATGCGCTACTATTTCCAACCGCAGATGTGCATGCTGCAGTGGCGGCACAGTGGGCTGGTGAACTTCCTGAATCGCACTTCCACAGGCTATCAGGTGCGCGTCGAAGGGCTGTGGATCGGCTAATTCCTCTCTGGGTGAGAAGAGACAAAAGACGGCGTGCAGAATTTTGCGCGCCGTCAAAGTTTTAATTTCGCCGTCAGAAGTCCAGCAGGTTCAAGCGCCAGCCGTATCAATCATCCCAGGCGAATAACTTTTGTTCAATTTCCACCCGTGATATATGAGCGCGGAACCTGCGCTTAGACAATACACCTTGATTAAGATCTCAATCACCTCATCTGGGGTCAGGATAAAAATTAGACCAGTATTGACACCGTAGGTAAATGCATACAATCCCAGAAAAATTAAGCTGGCCCCAGTGAGCGGGGCGAAGAGACCGGCAAGGGCATGGTTTCTCACCGTGTAAACTACGGCCAGGATTGCGCAGATAAACAGCCAGCTATCCGCGATGGGAAAGGACATGAACCAGGTTTTATAACCGGGCACAAGATCAGTCACCTGGAAGATACCTGTAAAGACCGCTATCCAGTAAATAATTCCCGCCACAGCGGTGAACGTTGCCAGGCTAATAACGATTCGATTTGAATTCATTGTTTACCTTTCTTTTAGTGAACTACAATTTTAGAAAACAGGTTAATCACCAGGATGCCAGCCAGGATGAGAGCAATACCAAACCCGCGCGCCCAATCCATTCCTTCATGCCAGAGCAGCATCCCGACAATCGCCGTCAGCACAATGCCTATCCCCGACCACAAAGCATATGCTGTTCCCATAGGGATGACTTTCAGGCTAAGCGAGAGCAGGTAGAACGACAGTCCATAGCCAGCCACGACCACCAGGCTCGGAATAATCTTTGTAAACCCCTCCGAAAATTTCAGGGCTGTGGTGGCAGCCACCTCGCAAATGACTGCCATAAAAAAGATCAATGCGATTTTCATTGAGACTCCCTGTCAGAAAGTTTTAACAAAGCGGTTAACATTTTCTGGCGCATATCAGGCGTTGGCGACGCGAAATTCAAAAGATCCGCCAGCCACAGGCCGTCCACCGCCATGCGGATGATCGTGCCCAATTCTGGCGATCCTGCGCTGGCTGCTGCCTGCTCCTGCCAGCGTTCATAATGATTTCGCAAAGGTTTCAAAAGGTCAGGGTCACTGGCAATAGCCGCAAACAAAGCGGAACCAACACGGTCCAGTTTGGTATTTTCCTGAAATGAGGCCCGAATATACGCTGAAAGCCAATCACCGTTATTTTTTATAAGCTCACCTTCCAACATCGCATCAAACTCTCTGACCAGATATTCAATCATGCCTTCGATCAGGACGTTTTTGGAAGGAAAGTGATAGAGCAGACCGCCTTTGCTTACACCTGCCTGCCGGGCAACAGCTTCAAGTGTAAGAGCATTGACACCTTTGGAGACAATAACCGCGTTTGCGGCATCCAATATAGCTATTCTGGTTGTGTTCGTTATGTCTTTTTGTTTCACAAAAACAGTATACCGTCCAGACGGTATACTATCAAGAATATTTTCCGGAGATTAACGTATCAAATCATCACACTCTCAGTTTCAGGCAGTAAAAAAAAGCAACAACCATTTTAATATTCGGCCTGCTTGCCAGTGCTATACTATTTTTAGGTGATCGCGATGCTCTCAACCCTTACAGTCGAAAAAATCCTTGAACACATCTCCCCTGAATTACAGGATATTATCCTGGAGTTAAGAAATATCGTTGCAACGCTTGCACCCGATGCAGCTGAAGAATTCCGTAATAAAGGCTTTATCATTTACGATGCCCGGCGCGGAGGACCCGTGAGTGCAGGTATTTGCCAGATTTTGATTATTCAAGAACACATCGAACTGGCTTTCATTCACGGGGCTTTTCTGCCGGACCCCAAAGGCCTTTTCACAGGCGAACGCCGTTACAAAAAAATTGTGCGGATTACCTCCTTCGCTCTTGCCCCCTGGGATGATTTGAAAGATTTGATAACAGCTTCCGTCCACTTCGATCCCCGTTCACATCAGATTATGTAATCGCTTCTGTCAGGGTAGGATCTGTCTTGCAGGCAGGTATCAATTGCCTGAAAATGTCTGTTCGGGCAATATATCCTGGCTGTCACGAATGTTCCACCCCTAACCTACATGGAGGCTGGTTGGCGGGGTAAGGGTGGTGATGAATATTGAAGATCCTAATCTCCAGCCCTTAATCGACAGTATCCTAAACGTCAATCATGGAACTGAGTGAGTAATTGTTCTGCCCTGGTCACACCATGATTTACATGCCGCACATCACCCCTAGTGCCAATCACAAAGGTGGTTGGCACACTCAACACGCCCCAACGACTGGCAACCTCCGACTGCTGACTGGCATCGATTTCCAGCACTTGCAATCTCTCTCCCAGGATCTGGCTTAATCTGTTAATCGCCGGACGTTGCACTGTCTTACAGGGAACGCAGTTTGGCGTGGTGAAATAGACCAGCACAAAGGCCCCAGGGCGCAGCGATCCCAGTTCCGTTAGCAGTCCGAAGGCGCGTTGCCGCAGCCAGCGTTGATAAAACCGGACCAGGCTCAGACTGCCCAATATGAGCAGCAGCGCAATCACGGCGCGGGTCAAGATATCCATATCGTTATCTTACTTTGGGTTTCATACCCGGGAAAATTCCAGCTGGCGGAGTTTTGGTAAAGCCGGGTATTTTTATAATGCCCAGCCAGTAATACACGGCGCAGCCCACGCAAAAACCGCCAAAGGCATTGAGCGCGGCCAGGGCCACAACCAGCCAGACCAGCATCCAGCCCAAAATGCCGGCACCCAGGAACAGCGCTGCAGAGCCAACTGCCATAAACGCAAAGCCCAGAAATTGGGCGAAGCGGTGCGGCTCAGGATTATCGTCGAGCACATCCGGTTTGAGCAAACCCAGCGGTTTATACACATGCCGGTAGAGTAGGACAAAGCCAGGGAATTTTAGCAGCGAACCCACTCCCATGACAACCGCAACAAAAGCGGCCAGGATGGGCAGGTTGAAAATAAAAGCAAGAATATTGAGAAGAATGATGGTTAATTGATTGGCTTTGAGGGCCGAGTGGTCCACTTTCTGAAGGTTTACAGCTGTCATTTTCCGATTCCTTTTCATATTTGTGAGATAAAGTCTACCCATGCTGGGCTGCGCGCCCTTGGACGTCAAGTTCAGCATCCTGATGATCAATTTCCGTCGGAAAGTGCCGGGGTTTCAACAAATTCACGAACAAGTAACTTTGCCAGATCCAGCGCCTGGCTGCGGATTTCCGGAATAGCGATGGATTCCCACAGGCCGGGGATCCGCAGTGGACCGAGTGTGAAAAGACCCGCGACCGGGCAGCCAGACGCATCAACCAGCTGTCCATCGGGACCGGTCTCAACCCCCAACCGCAGCGGGTCGGGGGTTAACCAGCCTTGCTGGCGCATCTGAGCCACCAGGGGCAGTTCGGCTTTGGCGTAATCACGTCCCGGACCGCTGCAGTTGATTACCCGCGCCACTTGTAAAGTAAAAGTCACCTGCGTATGCGCAGTGCGCAATCTGATCGTCGCAGCCGTACCATCTGAGCTGGCCTGCACAATCCGCCCGGCATGGATGCGAAGCACACCCAGGACCATCAATTCGTCCAATTGAGCAGCGATTTCTGGAGCCATACGATGGCGGTGAATATCCCACAGGTTGCGGGTATGGCGCAGGAAGGATGCGCGCTGTGCCATGCTCCAACCCTGCCAGATGGCAGCGGTGTGCGGACGCAGACTGTCAATCACTGTGCGCCAATCACCGCCATTTTGCAGGTCTCGTTCAATCTCGCTGCGCAGCCAGCGTAGCGCCCCAAGCGGGGATCGAAAGTCATGGGGAACCTGGGCCATTGGGCGGGCCGGGTGGGTTTGATGGCGTTGATAAAGCCGTCCGTGCCGTGAAACAGCATGGATTGGGCCACGGTGACCGCTCTCTCGCAGGGAAAGCACCACGTCCACCATGGTCAGGCCAGTGCCGATCAACAGCACAGGCGCGTCCGCATCCAACCCATCCAGCACGCCCGCAGCCCACGGGTTGCGCCGATAGAAATGGGCGATTCGGCTCACATCCAAAGGGTCGCCGGGCATTAGCAGATTGCCGGTGGCCAATACAACTGCGTGAGTCTCAATTGCCAGGCCATTATCCAGGAGGACACGCCATAGGCCGGCTTGCTGGGTCAATTGGATGGCGTTTCCTTTTACCGGCACAATTGCTTCGCTGCGCAGGGCGTGCCCAAGAACACTGGCGAGATAGTCGCCATACAAGCGGCGTTGGGCAAAGGTTGTGTCATCTGCGGCAGGCATACGCTCCGCAAGCCAGCTCAGAAAGTGTTCGCGATCATCCGGGAATGCGCTCATGTTGCCCGCTGGGACATTGAGCAGGTTGGCGCGATAAGGCGCCTCATAGGCCACGCCGCGCGCCGGGCGTTCGCCGACGCCAATCAGGGCCAATCGCGCACCAGCAGGGGCCAAGCGGCTGAACTGCGCTGCCAACAATGCCCCGCTCGCACCGGCGCCAATTACTGCCACATCAAAAGGCAGTTCGAGACTCATGTTATTCGCCTCCCTGCAAGGTTTCAAAGCCGGCATCAACCCAACTGGCAATTCCATCTTCGAGTGCAACCAGATTTTTGAAACCCATTTGCTCCAAAATTGAGAGTGCCACAGTTGAACGGTTGCCGCGCGCGCAGTGCACCACCAGCGGGCGGTCATCCGGCAGCACCGCCCGGGCGACTTCTGGCAACGAGCCTGCTTCCACATGCCGCGCGCCAGCGATATGGCCCTGCGCCCATTCTCTGTTGTAGCGCACATCCAGCACAAACGGTTTTTCCGGCTCAGCCAACCAGGTATGCAAATCGCGGGCAGAAACAGATTTCCAGCGAGCCACAGAGAAGCCCGCCCCTTGCCAGGCACCCAGCCCACCAGCCAGGTAGCCACGCAAATCATCATAGCCGATGCGAATCAATTGCAGCACCGCCTCAGATCGTTGCTCAGGAGTATCCGCCACCAGCACGATCGGCGAACCGAACGGCACGACCCAGCCAGCCCAGGTAGTCAGCGGCGTGACAAGCGGAATGCCATAAGCATTGGGGATGTGCCCGGCGATGAACATGCGGCTGGTGCGAACGTCTATCACCACAGCGCCTGAATGGATTTCTCTCTGGACTTCGCTCGGCCGGAGAGCTGCCAGAATCGGCACCCCGCCCAAAATGCGCGCACCTTTACGGTTTACAGCCCTCGAATGGCGGTAATAGGTGGGGTAATTGGAAAGTCCGGTGGTGGCACGCATGACAAAGGCTTCTTCAGCTGTCAATTGGAAAAACGGGTTGGTCTGGCGTTCCTGCCCAATGGTGGTGACGCGCGCCCCGCTGGAAGTCGTATTACAGAAGGATCCGGCGCCATGTGTCGGATAGACGATGACATCATCGGGCAGGAGCGAAATCTTTTTATGCAGCGTGTGATAAAGATCATGGGCCAGTGGCACGGTATGTTCGTGACCGAGCAGGTCCGGGCGTCCGGTTCCACCGACGATCAAAGAGCCGCCGCTGAACAGCGCGCCAGGTGTCTCACTTTTAGCGGCATAGGCCGCGAAACTGATATGTTCTGGGGTGTGCCCAGGGGTGGATAGGATGCCAATCGAGAGATGCCCAAGGGTGAGCTGGTCGCCATCCTTGAGCGCGATATGCTTGAACTCTGCCGCAGCAGCCGCACTCGCGCCGATCTGGAATTTTTGGTTCTGGTGCGCAATCCCGAGTCGGTGAGCCAGTTCATGCGCCCCGGAGACAAAATCCGCGTGCAGGTGCGAATCCAACGCGTAACCCACCCTGAAACCCAATCCATCCGCCGTTTGCAAGTACTTCTCTACATCACGCTGCGGGTCAATCACCGCGGCGTCACCGGTTTCTTCCGATGCGATCAGGTAAGAGGAATTTCCCAGGTTCTCATCCACAAATTGCTTTACGTATAGACCTTTCAATGGTTTTTCCGGGGTTATATCCACCTGTAATGTTGAAAGGGTAATTTGCATTAGTCAATCTCCTTTTATTATTTATAATATCGTTTTTGTAGTATTTCAGCCGAAATATAAAATCAAAGGAAAGCGGCCTTTGATTTTAGTTGGCTCGACTTGCTTGGCGCGCGAAATACTCGTTGGTTTTTCTTGCAAGTGGTGATTTTGCCGCCTAAAGGCGGCAAAATCACCAAAAAACCTTCTCTATTCGGATGGCAACTTAGCCATTGCTGACGTTATCTAAGTTTTGCGAGTGATTCTGCCTGTTGTTCCGGGGTAAGCGGCACATACCCAGCCTTGCCAAGATATTGTTGCCCGTCGGTCAAAATCCATTGAATGAAGGCCAGAACCAATCCACTGGGTTTGCCTTTGGTAGCAAGGTTCTCAAAGCGCGAAGGAGGTGAAGGATATTTTCCGGAAGCCACAGCCGCAACCGCTTCGTTTGTGGTCTTGTAGTATTCATCAGCATCAGCTTGACCGTTTTTATTGACATCCACCGGCGTGACAATCGTTCCCTGGACAAGACCACCGTTGGAGAGATCAAAAACGCTGTTCAAATTGCTGTAACCAATTCCCAAAGGATCCTTGATGACAGTGTCGACCAGCCCAGGCTCGCCATTGATACCGATGCCCTGAATGTCGTCCTGCACTTTGCCACCCGAGAACTTGGCCCACATCTCTCCGGCTCCGCAGGCATCCGAGCGAGTATAGACATGGATTTCGTCAGTAACTTCAGGTTTCCCAACCACTTCACCCCAGGTCTTGATCTCACCAGTGATGAAAATCTTTTTAAAGGTTTCAGGGCTAATGCCTTTGGCGATGAGATCGGCGGCAACAGGATTTTTATCACTGATTACCGGGAAAACTGCATCCTTCGTAACAGCCAGCCAGAAAATGCCCTTGGATTCTTCTTCCGGTTTGATACTGCGCGAAATCATGCCAAGATCGACCGCGCCGGCAATCGTGTCGGTCATGCCCTTGCCTGCGCCACCACCTTGAACATCAAACTCCACATCCGGGTGAAGTTTCTTGAATTCTTCAGCCCAAACGGTCATCATCGGGTAAAGTGCGAAAGCTCCGGAAACGGCAATGGTACCTTTCAGGGGTTCTACCGTTGGAACAGCAGTGGCAGCCGGCGCTTCTGTTGCGACTGCGGCTTGAGCCGCAGAAACTTCGGTTGGAACGGGAGCAGCGGCGCTTCCACAAGCAGCCAGGGTCAGCGAGGCTACTGTTATCAAAACAATCAGGATATTCATGGTTCTGGTTTTCATTTTCTTCTCCTATACATTTTCAGATTGTAAAGTCCACTTTTTGAGAAAGTAGCATAGCGGCATTTTCATGAATCGGGTTTTTGTTCAACATTTCTTTTTTCCTGGTCACGCGATTGGAGACGTCTTCCAGCGATGTATGATCGAGGATATTGGAAATTGAGTCATAAACATCGCTCATGACCATGCGCACACCACAGGTGTCTTCACGCGGACAGGGACAAAGTTCGCGAGAAGACTTACTCACGCATTTAATCGGCTCCAGCCTGCCATCCAGCGCACGGATGATCTGTCCCAGGGTAATCTGGTATGCGGGGCGAGAGAGGGAATAACCTCCCCCAGCGCCTGTCTTGCTGTACAGCAGTCCCGCTTTCTTGAGCATCAGTAAAATATGCTCAAGAAACTTGGGGGAGATATCCTCAACTTGCGAAATCTCTCTGGACTGCACAACCACTTGAGGCGCTTCCGGTTTGGACCGGCTTGCCAGCAAAATCATCGACCAAAGACCGTATTCATGGTGTTTTGTAAGATGCATGTTTTTTAATACCTACTAATTCAATAGGACTTATATTCAAAGTATATTCAGTTATATAATATTTGTCAATATTCAAGAGCTGAATTCTGAATTATTCCCCGGAATTGTGTTTTATCACTATCTTTAAATATTTTTCTCGGCCTACCCGCCCAAATAGGCATCCTGCACTTCCGGGCTATCCAGAAGATGGCGGGCTGGTCCATCAAGAACCACGTGACCGTTCTGCAGCACATAGCCGCGATGCGCAATTTGCAATGCCAGGTTGGCATTTTGCTCAACCATGAAAATCGTAATGCCCTGCTGGTTGATGAGTTGGATCATATCCAGTATAAGATCCACAAAAGCCGGGGATAAACCCATCGTCGGCTCATCCATGCAGATCAGGCGCGGACGGCTCATCAGCGCGCGCCCAAAAGCGAGCATCTGCTGCTCACCACCGCTCGGTACCCCGCCGCGCTGGGTCAGACGCTCTTTCAAGCGCGGAAAAAACTCCAGGGTTCGTTCGTAATCTTCAGCAATCGCAGCCTGGTCATTGCGCTGATAAGCGCACAGTCATATTGGCAAAAATGCGTCGCGCCTGAGGCATAGAACCGATGCCAAGTCGTATGATTTTGGGAATTGCCAGGCCGCTAATTTCGCGACCATCAAAAAACGCCTGTCCGGCGCGCGGTTTGACCAGCCATAACACCACCTTCATTGTGGTACTTTTCCCGCTGGTATTGCCACCCAGCAAACAAACGATCTCCGCTCCTCTCAAAACTCATGTTCCAGCTTTCAGCAGGCCTGAAGGCTTGTTCTCTCACGCCTGCTGTTCGTTTTTTGCACTCCTGAGTCCATCTCTTCCAGGCTGAAAATCCACGCCCCCAATCGGCTTGCCCGACATGTTGCGTTTCTCTCTGCCACTTGTTGCGCTTCGCAGGCCCAATTTCCCATACTTTTGGCTAAATTTTCTCATCCAACCCATCTTTTTTGTCTGCATCCATCTGTCCACCCCCTTTTCCCTTCATTATCGGACTTGTTGCTGAATCCCAAAAAGTGACTCGTTTGACAAAACATTTTTATGTGCTATACTGAAATCGGTTTGAGAAGATTTATCCTGCCTAAACGGCAGTTAAAAAATAATAGATCAGTTTATAGCTGTCTTTTCGACCCCGGCTTTTTGCAGGGGTGTTTTTTTGTATATTCTCTTAATGCCAACCGCCGAGAGCGGATAAAAAATAATAAAATCCAACCAAAAAGAGGTACTGTACTTTCATGAGCAATAAACTAAAAATCATTCCCCTGGGGGGCCTCGGGGAAGTGGGCAAGAACATGATGGCCTATGAATTCGACAACCATATTTTAATCGTCGATGCCGGTTTAATGTTCCCTGAGAACGATATGATTGGGGTGGATTATATTATCCCCGATTTCGAATACTTGTATGACAAGAGTCACAAGGTCGATGGCATTATCATTACTCATGGGCATGAAGACCATATTGGTGCCATTCACCACGTTCTTTCCCGCATTCCTGCTCCCGTATTTGGAACAAATCTGACACTTGGCCTGGTTGAGGTCAAACTTGCCCGCAATGGTATGGCCTCCAAGGCTGACCTGCGCCCGGTGCAAGCTGGCGAAACCGTCCGAATCGGTCCATTCACCGTGGAATTCTTTCATGTCTGCCACAGCATCCCAGATGCTGTCGGACTTGGAATCACCACAAAAGCTGGTCTGATCGTGCATACCGGCGATTTCAAATTTGATCATACACCGGTTGATAATTGGCCAACAGATTATGCCAAGCTGGCTGAGTTTTCAACCCGCGGCGTAGACCTGCTGCTCAGCGATTCGACCAATGCAGAACGACCTGGCTGGACGCCCTCCGAGCGCGTGATCGGCCCAGCTTTTGCAGAAGCCATAAAAAACGCCCCCGGTCGCGTGATTATCGCCACCTTTGCTTCGCTCATATCGAGAATGCAACAAGTGGCAGACGCCGCGATTAAACACCACCGCAAACTGGCCTTTGTGGGTATGAGTATGGTGGATAACGCCAAGATGGCCCGAAAACTGGGTTACCTGGTGGTACCCGATGAAACCCTGATCCCGATCGACATCGCATTAAATCTTCCACCCGAACAGGTGGTACTGATGTGTACCGGTTCACAGGGCGAGCCATCCTCAATTATTGGCAGGCTCTCGGCCGGTACAAATCGGCAGTTTGACTTGCTTCCGAATGACACTGTAATTTTATCTTCGCACCCCATTCCCGGGAATGAAGAAGCTGTCAGCAAGACCATCAACCGCATGCTGCGGGTGGGCGCGAATGTCATCTACGATAATACTGCGCCCGTTCACGTCTCTGGGCACGCCAGCCAGGAAGAACAGAAATTGATGATCAACCTGGTGCGGCCCAAATATTTTATGCCCATGCATGGCGAGCTGCGCCAGCTGCGCAGACACGCTTCTCTGGCAGAAGAGATCGGTATTTCCAGGGACCGGATCATTGTGGCCGAAAATGGCCAGATTGTTGAGCTGGAAAATGGCGAGCTTAATCTTGGCGAGCGCATCCCTGGTGGCTACGTCATCGTGGAAGGCGCCAGCATCGGCGATGCCGACCCGGATGTGATGCGCGAACGCGAACAATTGGCACGTTCCGGTATTTTCGTAGTCAACCTGAGCATTGATAAATATTCAAACCGCTTACTAGATGATCCAGAAATCATCACGCGCGGGTTTGTGTCCGCCGAAGATGCCGGGGTATTGGTACCAGCGGTTCGGAAACGAGTTGTAGACGTGATCCACTCCGGTGGGATGAGCGTGGAAAGAGATATTGTGGATGTTGTCCGCACCTTTATCTTTAACGAAACCAAACGCCGCCCAATGGTATTTGTAACCATGACCAAGGTATAACCCAAAAATCAAACTCCCCGCCATTGAAACCGGCGGGGAGTTTGATTTTTAAGCCTGATCAGCTGCAAGTTTCTGGGCAATGACCCGGTCCACCTTGCCCATCGGGTACTTTCCCAACTCAGACAGATGAATCCAGGTAAGCGCCGGGTTTGTGGGCCGTTCCAATAATTCACTGCGCCAGGCAAATTCCGTCAAAGTGAAGTGAGTATAAGCGTGTTGGATTTCGGCGAAAAAACTGACCGGCTTGATCGTAAGCGCGTACTCAGCCGCCATCACCCCAACCAGCGCCTGCGCCGAATCCGTCGCCACGACCCCAGACGGAAATTCCCATAAGCCACCGAGCAAACCCTTTGACGGGCGTAGAGACAAGAGCACATGCTGGTCATCACATATGATCGCAGCCAGCTTAAGCCTGTGCGGCACTACCTGCTTGGGCTTCAAAACCGGGCGGCTTTCGGGATCATGGCGCGATTTGCACATATTACAGAGCGGGCAAACAAGGCAAAGCGGCTTTTTGGGAAGACAAATGGCAGATCCCAGATCCATCAACGCCTGGCTGTAATCGCCCGCGCGGCCTGGGGGTAGATGCACCTGGGCCAAGGACCAGAGAGTTTCCTCACCAAGCGTTGAATCAGCTGGCGTCGCTACATCAAACACTCTTGCAAAAACGCGCCGCAGGTTTGCATCCAACGAAGCCACATCCTGGTTAAAGGCAATCGAAGCAATCGCAGCCGCGGTATACCGTCCAATTCCAGGAAGTTTGCGCAGCTGGGTAATTTCGCGAGGAATTTGGCCGTCAAATTGAGCCATAATTATTTTGGCAGCCCTGTACAGGTTACGCCCCCGGCTGTAATATCCCAGGCCCTCCCAAGCAGAAAGCACCATTTGTTCTGAAGATTCTGCAAGTGCAGCCACAGATGGAAACTGAACCATCCAACGTTCAAAATATGGGATCACGGTTTCCACCCGGGTCTGCTGGAGCATGATCTCGGAAACCCAGACTGCATACGGATCAACATGCCCGCGCCAGGGAAGGACGCGGGCATGTTGACGATACCAGGAAAAAATCGAATCGGCAAATTCGGACATTTTAAGAGATTGGGGCGACCAGTTGGCCGCCCCAAATTAAGTTCAAAACTGAAAACCGCCTTTTGCAGGCGTAACTTTTTGCGAGAAATTCTTAACGAAACTGAACAACTGCTCGCGCAGGTGCCCCCACTCCACCGAATTCAGTATACGCTGTGCATCGGGTAAATCTGGAGCTAGCAAAGCAACCATGATTTGAGGATAGTGCCCATAGATGGTCGCCCAGGCTTCGGTAGGCTCCAACCCAAGGCGCTGCATCCCGGGAATAAATTCTCCGATCATAAACTCAAAATATTCCTGCTCGCGTTCTGGGGAAATATCCCAGGTCATTAGCAATTTAACTGGCATACAGTCTCCTAACTATTGACAACATCCAATACAATCACTTTGGTTTCGTCGGGCAAACCAGATCGAGTGACTTTCAGGGATGGAACTGTTTCATGCGAAGCAATTCCCATCTCCTTAAGAAATTTGGAGAGCGGATCAAGCTCAAGTTTGCCGCCCGGGTTGGCATAGTGCATGGGAATGACAATATTGGGTTCCAAAAGTGAAATTACTTCTGCAGCTTTGGCAGCATTCAGACCATTTCCACTTCCGACAGGTACAAGCGCAACATTGACAGTACCCAGCGCTTCGACTTCCGACTGGGAAGGCACCTGGCTTAAATCACCCAGGTGTGCAATCGTCAGACCATCAAAATCAAAGAGAAAAAGGGTGTTGCGCAGCTGATCCGCGCTCTTCTTATGATTGACGTCCGTTTGGACACCAGTAATAAAAACACCGCCAATTTCAAACTCGCCAGGTCCGCTTAGTTTATGCATGGCACCTTTGACAACACTGACAAAGTTGTGCCCCGGCGCATCATGGCTGACCGTCACAATATCTGCCCGCAGCTTTAGCGGTTCGTAGCCAACAACATCGCTATCAAAAGGATCCGTCACAACCGCAGCCATGCCGCGTTCGATAAACCGGAAACAAGAATGACCATACCAGACAATTTCCATTTTATTTACTTTCTCCGTTCACAATTATACTGCTTTGCTCCATGCTTTAATCATGGTAATGGCATTATACCCGCAAGAAAAGCCAGAAAATATCATTTTCCACTTCTCATATATTTCTATTACGTTGAGCATGACAAAACCTACCAGGCGTGATCGGAAACGGAACCAGCATGGGCAATACGCGCCAATTCGATGGAACAGCCAGGCAGGTGCAGTTTCTTGCGGATTCATTACTGATGTCATAAAAATAATATTGGGTAGAAACATAACCGGGAATTTGTGCTAAAGTATAGATGAGTGAGTTGGGGAAACTTCCTGTCTAATTTGAAAGGAGGCTCGAATGATTGCACTTGATAAAAATCGCCTGCTCAATATCCTGTTGGCCGACGACGGTTCTATCAATATCCGCCCCGCAGTTCAACTGCTCGCCGATTTACCACACGACCACGATTGCAGTATTACAGCCCTGAGGGTCTTCACGCCCATCGAAGGATCAGAATTTAGCAGGGTAGAATTTGAAGCAGAAAAAACAAAAAACTTGCTAAAAAGTCGACACCTGCACTTCCAGTCCAGGCTGATACAGGGATACCCATCCGACATGATCGCCAAATATGCCGAGGAGAATCATCCCGACCTGATCGTGATTGGCAGCAAGGCAACCGGGATACTGGGCGGATTGATGGGCAACGTAGCTACAAATATCGTCCATGCCGGGCGTTGGCCAGTGCTAATCGTGCGGGGGCCCTATAACGGTCTCAGGCGAGTATTACTGGTCACAGATGGTTCGCCTGCCAGCCAGTATACCTGTAAATATTTGAGCACTTTTCCATTGCCCATGGAAGCTGACCTGGAGATCATGCATGTCGTCATTCCGGTCAGAGCCACCTATCCGGTGGAACCGGCTGGCCTGGCTTTACCAATCCTGACACCCGAAGATGAAGCCAGCCTGAACCAGGAGAATTTATTACGCGGACAGACTTTCCTCGAGAAAGCCCAAAGCGAACTTGGAAAGCCGGCCAATACGAAATTGGTCTTGCGGATAGGCGATCCGCTTGAGCAAATTTTGAATTACCTCAAATCCGAAAATATTGACCTGCTTGTGTGTGGGTCGCGCGGAGCTGGCAATCTAACCGGCTGGCTCTTGGGCAGTATCTCACGAGAACTTGTGCGCCAGGCGCCTTGTTCAGTTCTGGTTGTGCGCACTCAACCGGAGACGGGCTAGTGTTAAATGCAGATACCCCATTCCTGGGGTATCTGCATTTTTGGGCTAAAAACAGATCAGGCAGTTGCCGGTTTGGCAAACCAGTCTTTAATCATGAAAGGCAGATAGAGCAGCAAGCAGGTTATCAGAGCAATCACTTCCAACCAGGGAATGTAATAAGGCCATGCGGGCAGCAAATCCATGATACTCGCCATGGGTGGTTTGCCGTTGATCATCAGGTAGTTGCTGCCAATGGCCGAATTGACAAAGAAAATAATCAGCATGTAAATATTGGCGATCACAAAAATCCGCAGGATGGATTTCCAGGTTGGGCGAAAACCTTCCACCACAGTCATATAAACACCCGCGCCGACCAGCAAACCGTGCGACATAAAGGTCTGGAAGTATCGAAAATGCGGAAACCCATAAATTCCCACATCGGGCGTCAAGAGGGCTTGCAGCGCCCCGCCAATTCCCAGGAAATAGACAAACTCATAAATGGAATAATTTTTATTGATCAACATAAAACCAGTCAACCAGATCAAGACACTGCACATATGCAGGGGCAGCATGGTCTGGATATTCCAGGTTCCAATCGCAAGATTCCAGACATGCCAGGATGTTTCGGCGGTCCAGATCAAGATTGCCAGCGTCCAGCGCAGCTTTTTACGCGTGGCATCACTTGCGCCTTTGAAGCGCGTAAGAAACAAGATAAACACAATAATGACCAGAATTGTTGCAAGGTGCGCGGGCCCGAACAAAACAAAACCCGCACCGGTATAGTCTTTGATGAAATATTGGCTGAGATCCATATTGCTCCTTATTTCCAGAATATACCTGACAAATATAACCTTGAATGCAGGCCAGTAACAATTGTATTATAAGAACAGTCACTTGTAAATTTATTGGTTATGGATTGAATTTTGGGTATGGCATTAACAGCATTAACGGTTACCCTTTACGGTTAGGAGATGGGCGGGTAGAATTCACCCGCAGCAGATTTTTGACCGTTATTTTTGTGGTAATCAACCATCACTGGGGCGATGGCGGAATAGGCAGACGCAGCGGACTTAAAATCCGCCGGTTGAGAGACTGTGTGGGTTCGACCCCCACTCGCCCCACTAAATATTTTCAAGTGAAACTCTCATCATCTCAAGAATCAATCTTCTTAAGATGATGAGAGTTTCATGTTTAATCCCCAAATGGTACACAGTGGATTTTTTTCTACGGAAAAGGTATTTCAGGTGCGCGCATCAAACGGTTAGTAGTGGCGCTGGGTGGCAAACAGCCACAAGCTCACGAAGATTGCGATAAGCATTAGCATGGTTTTCACCTCGTTTCAAGGCTTAAAACAAAAAAGCCCGGCCAGGAATTGGTCGGGCTGGATATGATGTGCATCTATGCTTCTACATAAAAACTTGATGTTGGGTGTCGCTGTCGCCACTACACACAAGTTCGTTGCAAGCCACTTGAAAATTTCCGATGTCCCTATTTTGCTTTTTCTGTACTTGTCAGTTCAACCTTTCCCACCGATTCTCCGCCCGGTGTAGATGCAAATCAATATCCTTTCGATGTACAATTATCCTATCAATGCCAGATGTGGTTTTCGCCGAGGTATTTAGCCAGGCTGAATTGGCATTACTGCTTACGCAGCACAATGGAAATTCCAAAATCCTGGCGGGTTTAGTTCTCGGGCGTGCAGCTTAGTTCAACTCGGACAGAAGCGTCGGCGCCTAGAGCCCTTCTTCTGACTTTCGTTATTCCCGCCGCATCAATCCTTAATTCGTTAGCCAGCCTTTGAGCATTGTTGTTACGCTACTAAACAAACAGATCCTTGTTTGTCGACCATAGGAAGGATGATATGCGAGTTTACTTTGCGGGACCGCTATTTTGCGAAGCAGAAAGAGTATTCAATCTGCGCTTGGCTGAAAAGCTGGAAGCTACAGGATATCAGGTGTTCTTGCCACAAAGAGATGGCGTAGAGATTGAGAAGCCTCCATACAATAAAACGCCCAACGATGAGTTGCAGAAGACCATATTTGAGCTAGACCGAGATAAGACTCTTCAAGCTGATATTTTTCTCTTCGTGCTAGATGGTCGAGTACCTGATGAAGGTGCATGTGTTGAATTAGGTATAGCATATGGGCAAAAGCATCTTTTACAGCAAGATAAGCTACTGATCGGGTTGCATACAGATATGCGTGGAGCGTTTCCCACAGGAAAACTCAATGCAATGATTAATGGCGCGCTTGACCTTACAATGGGCGATGAGGAAGAGTTAATATCAGAGATCGAGGCGTTTAGGAGCGCAAGGAAAGCCAGAGTGTAGCATTGGTATAAAAGCAAGCAATCGCAAGGCTGGCTAATTCCGGTCAGTGGGGTGGTTGCCCACCCCACCGCCGGCACAGAACCGGACATGAAACTTTCGCTTCACGCGTAGCGGAGCTCCTGAGCGTACAGGCTGTTGTCATCAGCACCTCAATCACTGAACCTTCCGATAACTGCGGCTTGGAGAGTGTGCTTTCAGAGCCGAACGTTCGGAGAACGCTCCGTCTTCACTACGTCAGAGACGTGTGCCATAAGACCCTTGCTCATCGAGTACCCCATCCTTCCCGTACACCCGGCCCACGTCAGCATATCCTTCGGCTTTCCCGAAGGCGTTGGCTTCTTGGGCCATCTCTTCCGTTTGGGCTTGCGGTTGGTTGCCTGCTCCATTTCTGGAGAGCGTCAAACGGGTTACTCTGTTCCGCACATCCATTTTGCGCGATGTTAGGACGGTGCTTTATGCCGGGTCTCAGAGCGAGTGAACGCCCATCGGCGTTGTGCCCGATAGACCTTGAGACCTTCCCCTTTTGGGGCCAGCCTATCATCCGGGTTTGGCTGGTTGTGCACACAGTACCTGCGGTCTGTGCAGGTGTGACGACACCTCAATGCACCTTTAGTTATCTTGCCCATAGTCGCTTTCCCGAATGTTTCTGCCATCCGGTTTGGCAGCTCCATTCTTTGCTTCCCGCTTTCGACCCGCGGTTACCAGTCGCACGCCGAGGGAAGGGGCTGTCTCCCGTTCACCAGAGAGGCAGGGGTTGTTGCGATACTGCTTGTGCAGTATCATTTACCTGCATGGATATGCAGTTACGAAAGTCAAGCGACTTCCGCCGCCCAGCCCCTATCCTTTCGGATAGTTTCGGGCGAACAGGTCGCACACACCGCGTGCGCCGGACAAGCGCGGGCGTTCCGCCACACTTTCAGGAAACCGGCCCTGTGGCGGATTCAGCGTCTCACGCAGCGGCTTTTTCTGCCGAATCCCCGTCCTTGCACCCTAAAAGAGCATAACGCCTGCCGTTAGGCGGGCATAGCCAGTAAGATTTTCCATGAGAAGACATAAAGATGAATCCTATTG
>CAINXK010000077.1 GCA_903854805.1 uncultured Anaerolineae bacterium | reverse complement strand
TGCTGGGTCGCTGCAGGCTGGCAGAATGAGAACGATTGCTGCCAGCAGGCAGATGGTCTTGAAGATGGGTTGTTTCATCAAAGCTCCTTCTTATTGATATTGAAAACCATTTTCAATTATAAGATTATTGGCTTATCCTGTCAAGCCGTGATCAATATTGGAGTGTGTTAAAATTTCGGAACATGCCAGGATTTGTATCTGGGATCATCCAAGGGGTTTCTGATAGAAAATATGAGTTTGGTTGGCAGGGCAATCAGGGCTCCGGAGTGAGGGCAGCTCGCAACTGAAAAGCAAGCAATGTAGACTGATTTATCCAATCTCCGAAAAAAACTGAACCGCGCTCTCGACATTCGCCGCGCAGCTTGGATCTGCATGGCGAAATGGCAGCTTGGAAGCGCACACATTTGGTCTGGTACAATCTGGGGATATGATGCTCAAAATTATTGAGAAGATTTATGCGAAACATAAATACAAGGCCGGCGTTTTTATTCTGCTCAGCGCCGCCTCGATCATCTGCATCTCGCTCGTGATCGCGCGCGTCTTTTACAGCGATTCGCGCCGTTATATTGGCCTGGTCTGGAACCTGGTGCTGGCCTGGATCCCGTTTGTATTGGCCAACCTGGCTTATATTCTTTCCTGGCGGCGCAGGTTGGTCTATCTGATCATCCCGGTATTTGCATTTGTGTGGCTTATCTTTTTCCCAAATGCGCCCTATATTCTGACCGATCTCCAGCATTTGAGCCAGGTGCCCTCGGCGGCTCCGCTCTGGTATGATGTCATCATGCTGGTCTGGTTTTCATGGACTGGGATGCTGTTGGGGATTGTTTCGCTCAACCTGATGCAGGAGATCATCCGGCGTGAGTTCAACCGTGCCTTTGGGTGGATATTCGTCTTTTTTGTGGCGGGCCTTTCGAGTGCCGGGGTGTATGTCGGCCGCTTTATTCGTCTGAACAGTTGGGATATTCTACAGGACCCGGCCGAAACCGCGGATAGTCTCTGGTCCTGGTTGGCCGATCCGAGCCTAAAATCGATCGGTTTCATCGGACTGTATACACTCTTCTTCATCTTTATCTACCTGACGCTGTATGCCTTTGGTCATATTTTGCAAGAGAACAAGCCGCTGGAGAATTAGATCTGGCATAATGGCGATTGCCACACAAGCTGCTGCCGGGCTTGAAAAGTGAGCAATTGGCCCTGCTGGTCTTCTGGTTTGTTTTGTTTTTCTGTTTTGATAGATTTTGCAATTGATTTAATGTAAAATAAATCCATGGGAAAAAATCGACACCTCAAATTTAATGATCTTGCTCCAGACATGGAATTGTTGAGTGTGGATGCGAAGCCGACCCGGCTTTCGTCGCTCTGGCAGGGCAGAGTGCTTATTCTGGCTTTTACACGCCATTTTGGCTGCCCGCAGTGCAAGGAAATGTTGGATCAGTTGGTGAAGTTCACACCTGCGCTGGCAGCCAAGGGTCTTTCTCTGGGTGTCGTCACCCAGGGTACCCCTGAAATGGCCCGTAAATTTTGTTCAGCGCGCGCGCCGGGTGTTTTATGCCTGGCAGATCCAGAGCGGCTGGCTTACCAGGCTTATGGTCTGGATCGGGCTACTTTACGCCAATCAATTTTGTCGATGCGCGTTATGAAAGCTAACCAGCGCCTGGAAGCCGAAAGGGGCTGGAAACCTGAAATGCCGCCTGCCGGGCAGGATGCTTTTCAGATGTCTGCCACTTTTATTATCGGGCCAGATGGACGCATCCGCATGCCCTATTATTACGACGATATCGCCGACCATCCTCCCGTGGAATTGCTTCTGGGCGGTGTAATGGGGATGGATTGGTCGACCCCGCTCGATTCTCCGATTAAACACGAGTAAAGTATGAAAAAAATATTTCTAGCTAACTACCTGGCCTTGAAAGAGGTCTGGCGTAACCGTGGTCGCTTCTTGCTTGTCAGCATGGTGATTGCGCTGATTACTCTTTTGGTTCTCTTTATTGCTGCCCTGGGCGAAGGCCTGGGAACCAACAACCGCGAATATCTTTCCAGGGTTGATGGACAACTGGTGGTTTTCCTGGAAAAGGCTGATTTTATTATCGGCGCCAGCCGACTGGACCAGACCACTCTGCGTGCGGTCCGGCGGGTGGAGGGTGTCGCCGATGCTGGACCGCTTTCAGTCGCCAATACTGCCATTTTGCTGCCAGACGATAAAGTGCTCAAAGTCTCGATGCTGGGTGTCGAAACTGATCGCCCAGGCACGCCGGCTGTGGTTTCCGGTCGCACTTTTCTGACTGACCAGACTCGCGAAGTGATCATTGACGAACGTGTCTTGCAGCGCTCAACCATCAAGCTGGGCGATATGATCACCATTCGCTCGACCCAGGGCACCAAGGATCAGTTCTTCGATCTAAAAGTGGTCGGCACAACCCGTGGGCAGGCCTTCCAGTTCCAGCCGTCCATTTTTATTCCGGCTTATGTTTGGGAGCGCGTGCGTCCAAAGTCTGCGGCTGAGATAGATAATTTGACCCCCGCGATCAATGTGATCATTGTCAGGTTGACAGACCCCACCCAAATGCTGCCCATGCAGCAGCGATTGCAGGAACGGGTCCTGAATATTCAAGTGGCTGATATCCCGACGACGATCAATAACGTACCGGGTTACTCTGCTCAGCAGGGCACTGTTCAAACCCAGGGCTTCTTCACTCTTTTAATCGGTGTTCTGGTGATTGGCGGCTTTTTTCAGATCCAGATCTTGCAAAAAGTCCCCCAGATTGGTGTATTGAAGGCCATTGGGGCCTCGAATTTCGTGGTTGGGCTTGCGTCGATCATTCAGATCAGCGTGATTACTGCCGTCGGGGTGGCGATTGGCGGTCTTCTGACCTTTCTGTTTTCGCTTGGGTTCCCGCCCACGGTGCCACTGACTTTTAATGGAACTTCCTCCGCGCTGGCTATTCTGGCGTTACTGTCGATCGGTCCGCTGGGTGGCCTGGTTTCGGTTTATTATGCGGTCCGCATTGAGCCGCTCAAAGCATTACGTCTTTCGTAGGGGCCCATAGAATGAGCGCAATTGCACTTGAAGTACGGGATGTAATCAAGACCTTCGATAGCGATTCCGGTGTGATCAATGCCGTGGATGGTGTATCGTTTGGCGTGGAGCATGGCGAGTTTGTGGCCCTGGTTGGGCCGAGTGGTTCCGGTAAGACCACCATGTTATCCATCCTGGCGGCGCTTTTGACGCCGACCAGTGGTCAGGTTCTGATCGATGGTCGCGATCTGGCTCGCATGTCAGAATCGCAGCGGGTTGGATTGCGGCGCGAGAAGATCGGTTTTACCTTTCAGTCGAATAATCTCATTCCGTTTCTGACGGCGCTTGAGAATGTTGAATTCATGCTGCGCTTGAATGGTCGCCTGGATAAATCTGGAAAAATTCGATCTGAAGAGCTGCTTGCCAGGTTGGGGTTGGCAGATCGTCTGAATAACCTGCCAAACCAGATGTCTGGCGGGCAGCAGCAGCGCGTAGCGATTGCCCGGGCCCTGATCCACGCGCCCACCGTGGTGCTGGCAGATGAGCCCACCGCCAGCCTGGATACCGAGCGTGCCTATCAGGTTGTCAAGACCTTTGCGGCTCTGATCCATGAAGATCAGCGTGCCGGGATCATGGTGACCCACGACCTGCGCATGGTGCAGTATGTCGATCGCGTTTTGCAAATGCGCGATGGCAAACTCGTCAGGGTCGTGGATGATCGCAAAGAGATCCTTGCCCTCGCAAAAGGCGAATAACCTGAATGAAAAAAGCAGCTCCCCCAGCCCGATAAAATGGCTGGGGGAGCTGCTTTTTGTTAAGCGATTAATGCATGCGTGCAACGGGTTATGAGCGGCTCTGGTAAAGCGCCACCAGGGCAGCCCCGATGGCCTGCGAAAGGTCGCCCAGGGTGGCTGGCACCACGCTCATGTGCGCGCGTTGGGCCGACCACAGGTAGGGCTGGGCTGTTTCGCGCAGGATTTTTAGATAACGTTCGCGGAAAGCCTCGGTGGTGTTTTCTGGATCCATCAACCCGCCGCCAATCACAACAAATGTTGGGTCGAGTGCCATGGCCAGGTTGGCCACATGGAAACCCATGGCGCGAGCCTGAAAGTCAAATATCTCCACGGCCAGCGGGTCACCTTTTTGGGCCAGACCGCGCAAAGAAAGTACTTTCTCTTTCATCGGCGCGCTGGATTTTGCCAGAGCATGATCGGGGTATTGTTCCAGCTTTTCTGCCAGCAAATAGGGCAGGCCAGAAATGGTGGTGTAGACCTCAACGCAGCCCCAATCTTTGCCACAACCGCATGGATACGGCTTGATGTTGAGCATATGCAGGGGGGCCGGCATGTGACCGCCCTCCATTCCCGCCAGGGTGTCACCATCCAGTGGCAGCCCATGCTGGTCGATATAGGCCACGCCCAGACCAGAGCCGGGGGCCAGCATCAAAACGGTGCTGTTAGAGTTTCCGCGGACGCGATGCGCTTCGGCGACCCCGCCGTAATTGCCATCGTTGCCAACAACCAGGGGCACAGCCCGACCGGCATTTTTGGCCAGGGCGCTGCTGTAGGCGTTGTGTACTTCCCAACCCTCGAAGGTAGCCGGCATGTTAGCCGTTCGGTCCAGCACGCCGTAACGCAGGAATGGCCCAGGAATGGCCAGCCCAACGCCCGCCACCTGTTCCCAGGTCAATTCATTTTGCTCAAGATATTCATTAACCGCTCCAACCCAGCTGTGTACAACCGCATCGGGACCAAGTTCTGAATTGGTTGGGCGCTGCAGCAGCCTGGTTGAGACGGTTGTACCATCGCTCCACACCGCGCCAATTTTGGAAGTGGTCGCGCCGCTATCAGTGCCAATATATACTTGTTTGGAAATCATGTGCTAGCCTCATCTTGTTGGAACATATAATAGGATAATTACAGTAGATATTATATCGCTTTTAGCTTTTCTCGGCGCGCCAGGGGTAATTCCCAGGTTGAACGTTTTGTAGTTGCGATGATAGGTTCCTGCTTCTGCCCAGATTAGTGCGGGAAACGGATATTGAATATGCAGGCCCTGTGGCTCGTGGAACACAACGTAGGTATTTCATGGGCTGTTCGTTGGGTTTTAATCAAAAATAAAGCCGAACGGACGCATGAATCGAAGTTTTATTGGGAAATATTACGAAAAGCGCAGCTTAAAATTCATGCCTAGCGCCTGTCGAAGGGGAAAGCAGCAGGCAGCGGATAGGAAAGGCAAGCGCTCTCCGCTGCTCTACAATCGCTGGTTTGGCAGACGATCATTCCACCAACCCAGCAGGATAAACATCTTTTATTCTTTTTGCGAAGCAGTTGTTCCAGCACCAGCAGAGTTTCCTGACCATGGGGAACGCGCCTGGGTGTAGATATCAAAAACTTAAAGACTTTGAAAAACACACTCGCGCGGCAGCATCAAAATAGCAAGGTATGCGTTCTTGCCTGAAAAGGTAGCGCAGAAAATGGACATTGATGACCATGCTGCAAGCGCCGACTGAGGTAATTTGCGTTATCAGCTGGATAGCAAATTAATGATTTCAGCTGGGATAAAAGGTTGGTCCAGGCTTTCGTATATTTCCCAGGTTTCATTGTGTATCAGGGTGCCACCTGGTGCCAGTTTTTCCAGCGGCCCAAGGCTTTCCATTTCGATGAATTCGTGATTGCAGTAAGTTTCTGTATTACAGCCACCGTCTGGATAGTTGGCGCCAGGCACAGACTCGTAACGTTTGACAAACAGCAGGCCATCAATCCAGTAAGCCTGCCAGCCATGCGGGTTGAAATACCCAATTTTTATGGGCGGTAGGCTTGGGCTGGCGCTGATCAGGATGCAATCATCACGCAGGTTCAGGCGCGGATCGTTTAAGTGGGTATAGGGCCAGACCGAAATTTGGCGATTGGCCAGCAGGCCGGCGCTATCAACATTACCCTGTGGCTGTGGGAAAATGCCCACGCCTCCTTGCCGCATCATCGTCAGCGCCCAGGGCGCTAGTTCAACGGTCCAGGGCCCATCGTTGCGCAGTTCATGGCGCAGGATCACCTGTGGGCGCTCAGGGTTCAAGCGGATTTCCATGCTTTTGGCAATTTGGGTCCAGGGTTCGGCTGGGTGGTCGATGCGCACACCGCCAGGAATTTCGCTGATGGTTGCACCGTCAGTATCTGGCAGGTACGAGCGTGGCATGGCTTCGGGTGAATGCCAGAAACGATGCCCGCCGTGAAAATAAAAATCGCCATAGGGGGTGGGTTGTGTCTTATTGCCCAGGTCTGCGAATAAATTGGGGTGACCGGCCGGGATCAGGCGCACGATCCGCGCTGAGGCTGCCAGGGTTTCAATTCGCAAGAACTTGTTTTCCAGAATATAAGTGGGCCAGCCGTTGAAGTCGCTTGGGGTCATTTTTGCACCTTTTTGGGTTGATAGTATGGATCGAATACGCTGTGATATTACATTCAATCTGGGACATCGTCAAGCTGTTCTTATTTGATTTGTTGTACTACCAGCTTGTTCGTAATAAGCTGGATTGAATAATTGTGATAAAATTCACAAAGATAGGACGAAAGGATTATTATTAATATGACAATTTGCACATGACGAAATTGGTCATAAGACGTAATCTATAAGTTGAGATTATTATGGCAGATAGTAGGGCTGCAAGTAGGCTGGGTCGAAATAAATAATACTGGGTCCCAATGTTTGCCAGCCGGGACGCCCTGGTTGAGAGAAATCGCGGAGTAAAAAATGGACAGTCTTTTCTATATCATGCTTGGCCTGGCGGCGATTTTCTGCGCCTACCGGGCTATGCTGGCACATAAGTTGCTATCCTCAATTTTATACCTGGCATGCGTGAGCGCGTCCGTCTCGGTCATTTTATACTTGATGGGTGCCCAGCAGGTTGCCGTGATCGAACTGAGTGTGGGTGCCGGGCTGGTGACGGTTTTGCTGGTGTACGCTTTGAGCGTGGTTGGTGACGATGCCGCAGATTTACTTTCGGTGATCCCAAAACCACTGGCAGTGATTCTGGTGCTATGCTGCGCAGGTTTGACGGGTTTCATGATTTTCCCGCTGGTAGAGCCCTCATTAAATGTAACCTCTTTTTCTCTGACGCTGGTGCTCTGGCAGCAGCGTGTGCTGGATGTCTGGATACAGATTGCGTTGATTTTTTCGGGTGTGCTGGGTGTGCTGGGTATCCTTTCTGAGCGAACAGTCTCATCTGGCAAGCATGGCGAGGTGCATTCGTGAATATTTCACCATTAAATGTTGTTCTGCTGACGGTAATTGGTTTATTGGGTGTGGGCATGTATGGTTTGCTGATCACTCGTAACCTGATCAAGATTGTGCTGGTGCTGCAAATATTGGTTAAATCTGCCATGCTGGCGCTGGTGTTGGCTGGCAAGATAGGCGCCAACCTGGGGCTGGGGCAAAGCCTGGCGACCACAGTCATCGTTGCCGATACGGTTGTGGCAGTCGTGGGCTTGGCGCTTGCGGTTCAGGTTCGCCGCCGGTTTGGCACCCTGGACGTGACCAGAATCTCGACACTGCGAGGTTAAGATGGCAGGTATCCTTTCATTCTTTTTGATCGCTTTACCCTGGCTTGGCGCCATGCTCGTCTGGCTGATAGGTGCTGGTTCGCCGGGTAAATCGCGGGAAAAACTTTACCACACCCTGGCGGTTGGAGTTAGCCTGCTGGTTGGACTGTTGTCATTGATCTTGCTGGCCTTCGCAGGCCCCGAGCCGGCGCTGCGTTTTCCGCTGGGTGCCATGCTGGGCGAATTTACGCTGGTTGCGGATGGGTTGGGAGCGGTGCTCGCAGCGGTTGCCTGTGTGGTTGGTTCGCTTGCGGTGCTTTTTTCGGTCGATTACATGCGTGGCGAAGCACAGTTGAGTCGTTACTATACTTTTGTCCTGCTTTTCATCGGTGCCATGACCGGCCTGGTCTTGAGCGGAAATCTGCTGTTTACTTTTTTCTTCTGGGAAATCACCGCTTTGTGTTCCTACGCCCTGATTTCGTTCTATAACGATGACCCGAAGGCAGTTGCCGGTGGCATCAAGGCTTTGATCATCACCCAGGTGGGCGGCGTGGGTCTGCTGGCCGGCACGTTGGTGATCTATGCCAGCCTGGGCAGCTTGCAAGTGAGCGATGTTCTACGAGCTGCCGATACGCTGCCTGCTGGAATGCTTGCGTTGGCGGCTTATGGTTTTTTACTGGCGGCGGCTGCAAAATCTGCACAGTTCCCCTTTCATACCTGGCTGCCAGATGCCATGGAAGCCCCGACGCCGGTCAGTGCGCTGATCCACGCGGCCACGATGGTCAATGCGGGTGTCTATTTGCTGGTGCGTTTCTACCCGGCTTTTCAGCAGGTACCCGGTTGGACGTTGGCAGTCACTCTGGTGGGTGTACTCTCAGCGTTGATCGCCGGGCTGATGGCGCTGACCGCTACTGATCTTAAACGTGCATTGGCATATTCGACAGTCAGCCAGCTGGGGTATATGGTCTACGTCATCGGGGTGGGTGGTGTCTTTGCCAGTCAGTTTCACTTGCTCAGTCATGCGGTTTTTAAGGCTCTGTTATTCCTGGCGGCTGGGGCTGTTATCCACAGCGTGGGCACTCGTGATATGCAAAGGATGGGTGGCCTGGGCACGAAAATGCCCTTTATTCGCAATGTCTTTATCATCGGTGCGCTGGCGTTGGCCGGTCTGCCGGTCTTTAACGGTTTTTGGAGTAAGGAACTTATTCTGGAAGCCGGGATTAAATATGGTCCACTCTGGGCCGTAAGTTTTATGCTCTTTGGCGTGGGCCTGACTGCCTTCTATACCATTCGGATGACATGGCTGGTTTTCTTTGGCACGGAACGGGAAGATCTGCATGTGCATGCCAGTGGCGTGGCCATTCGAACTGCCACCGGTGTGTTGGCCTTTGGGACGCTGACTACCTGGCTGCTTGCAGGTCCGCTTGCTGGTTTGTTTGCGCGCAGCCTGCCCTTCCATGCAGTTGAGCCAGTCTCCACACTGGCGATGGCTGAAGAAGTGCTGTTTGCGCCGGCCACCTGGCTGGCCTTGTTCGTCATTCTGGTTGGCGTCGGTCTGTGGGTGACCGTTCAACGCTTTTCCAAAACCGGCCTTTCGGTTGCCTGGTTTGATAGCCTGGTAAATTCCAGTTTCGGTTTTGAATGGCTCAACCGCCAGGTTCTGGCACTGATCACAAAGGCCTCCAGGGCTTTGCAGGGAACCCAGACCGGCCAGTTGAATCGGAATATTTTGGGGATCATCGGCACCCTTTTGGTGCTGCTGGCGATCCTGGTATGGGGCGCATGATGGATTCGATCCGTTTTACCTGGATGTTTGCAATCCCTCTGTTCAGTTCGCCAGTGGTCTACCTGGTCGGACGGCTGGGGGCGCGGGATGGCGCCGGTCGTTCCGGGCTGGTGCGGATCCTGGCTTTGCTTTCGCTGCTGGCGGCCTGGGTGCCGTTTGTACTTGCCATGCGCACCTTTTTGGCAGGCGGGCAGCTAGAATTTGCAATCGAAAGTATCTGGCTGCGGGCTGATGCCATCAGCCTGCTTTTGGCGGCCATGGTGCTGACCCTCGGGACGCTGGTTGTGCTCTTCTCTGGCCCATATATGGCGGGCGAGCTTGGCGAAGAAAAATTCTATGCTATGCTGCTGGCCATGATTGGTCTGATGAACGGGCTGGGCTGCGCAACCGATCTGTTTAACCTGTGGGTCTGGTTTGAAGGGATGGCAGTCTCATCCTATCTTCTGGTGGCTTTTTATCGAGAACAGCCCGCTTCGCTTGAAGCCGGGGCGAAATACTTGGTGCAGAGCGCCACGGGATCTGTCCTGGTTTTGATGGGTATTGCGTTGGTGCTGGCAAATTCTGGGACTCTCGATCTGAATGTCTTGCAGAAAAACGCTGCAGAATGGGTGACTGACAACCATCTGATCGCCCTGGCTGCGGCGGCTCTCTTCATCACTGGGTTCGGTGTTAAGGCGGCCCTGGTGCCCTTGCATACCTGGTTGCCGGATGCGCATTCACAGGCGCCCAGCGGGATCAGTGCCATGCTTTCGGGAGTGGTGATCGAAGTCGGTTTGATCGCCATGCTGCGCGCGCTTGGGGCAGTCATGCAGCCGCAAGAGTGGCGGGTCCTGTTTTTAGGGTTTGGGGCGATTAACATGCTGGTCGGCAATCTGATGGCGCTGCGCCAGACGGTTGTGAAGCGCATGCTGGCCTACTCCAGTTTGAGCCATATCGGTTACATTCTGGTGGGGCTGGGTGTGGCCTTGTATGCTCATGGCGAAGCTGGCGCCCAAGGTGCGATGTTTCATCTTTTCACTCACATGTTGATGAAGGGGCTGGCCTTCCTATCGGTTGGCGCCCTGATCTATGGCCTTTACCTGCAAAATGGCAGCCACAATTCACTACAGGTGAGCGATCTGGCCGGAACCGCGCAGAAATATCCGCTGGTGGCCTTGTGTTTGAGCATTGCCTTGCTCGGCCTGGGTGGTTTGCCACCCCTGGCGGGTTTTATGTCAAAGTGGCAGATTTTTGTTGGCGGTTTCAGCACCCAAAACGGGTGGATCATGGCTTTGATGGTGTTTATGGCTCTGAACAGTGTCCTGTCGTTGGGGTATTATGCACCGTTGGTCAACTTAATGTACCGCCGGGCGCCCTCCGACCAGGTTTTGGCAGGCAAGCCGCTGCCCTGGACGATCGTGGCGCCCCTGGTTTTACTGGCCCTGGCGGTAATTGCGCTTGGTCTCTTGCCCGCTTCGATGGATGTGCTGAGTGTTCCCGCTGGGCAGCGTTTGATCAGCATCTTCGGGATTTAACCTATGACAGACTTCTTGTTTGCTCCGTTAATCGCGTTCCTCATATATATTTTGGTGGTATCGGCTGCTTCTGGGATGGGACGTCTATTTTCAGCCAGTGGGGTTGAGACTGAATTCAAGTCTGACACCTATGCCAGTGGTGAAGCCAACGATCCTATTCCGGCGGCGCCAGGGTATCACCAGTTTTTTGTGATTGCCCTGTTTTTCGCAGTCCTGCATCTGGGCGTGTTGATGATTGGCAGCAGCGGGTTGTCACCAGCGGCTGTGCCCTATCTGCTCGGATTGATCCTGGTTTTGGTGGCTCTGGTATTGGGTTAAAGGTAGGCTGTTATGGATTCAAAAACAACTTTATGGAAGCAGATCGCCTTAAAAGTCCGCACCTGGGCCCGGCTCAATTCAATTTGGGCTGTACACTTTAACAGTGGATCATGTAATGGCTGTGATATCGAAATCCTGGCAACCCTGACCCCGCGTTATGACGTCGAGCGTTTTGGGATTAAGCTGCAGGGCAGTCCGCGCCATGCCGATGTGCTGCTGGTGACTGGCCCGGTGACCCGCCAGGCGCGTGAGCGACTCTTGCGCACTTATCAGCAAATGCCGGAACCGAAATTTGTCATCTCGGTTGGCTCTTGCAGTATTTCTGGCGGAGTTTTCGAAGGCTGTTACAACGTGGGTGGTTCGGTGGACGAAGTCATCCCGGTGGATGTGTATATTCCCGGCTGTCCCCCCCGTCCTGAGGCGGTTATCGATGGCATTATTCTTTTGTTGACCCACCTGCAGGGTGGCTCAAGACCGCCGGCCCAACGACCGGAAATTGTGGAAGGGGCAGCTGTATGAATACTGAACAAATCTTACAACAGGCCGAGAATTTGCTCGCAGCCTGGAACAAGGAAAGCAGCCATCCAGAAACTACCCGCCTGGATGCTGTCATAGCAGTTGATGATTTGCGCGCAGCTACCAGCTGTATGCATACTGCTGGTTGGGGTTATCTTTCTGCCATCACCGGGCTGGATCTTGGCCCAGAATCTGGGCAGTTGGAGGTTCTCTATCATTTTTGTAACGGCCCTGCCATCACCACCCTGCGGGTCCGCCAGCTTCGTCCCGCCGTGGATGTATTGGCGCCAGGAGCGAAACCGCGCCTGGAAAATCAGCCAGTCATTCCCAGTATTGCCGATATCATTCCGCCCGCCTCGTTTTTTGAGCGTGAATTGCAGGAAATGCTGGGTTTTAGCGTCACTGGTTTGAATAACAATAATCGCCTATTCCTGCCTGACGATTGGCCCGAAGGTGTCTATCCTATGCGGGCTGAGTTCACTAAGGAACAGGCCGCCCCGGTTGAGGGTCGCCGCGCGGACGAGCTTCCGGAAGTGGGCGTTATCGGTGGCAATACCTTTGTCGTCCCAATCGGTCCCCAGCATCCGGCTTTGAAGGAACCCGGTCACTTCGAATTTACTGTTGACGGAGAAATAGTCACCGCTGCGCGTATGCGGCTTGGTTATGCTCATCGCGGCATTGAGAAAGCGGCTGAAGCGCGTAATTGGAATCAAAATTTATATTTGTTTGAGCGTGTCTGTGGGATTTGTTCGCATACGCATGCCATGGCGTACAGCATGGGTGTCGAAAAGCTGGCCCAGGTGGAAGTTCCGCCACGGGCTCAGGCCATCCGCGAGCTGGTGGCTGGTCTGGAGCGTGTTCATAGTCACTTGCTTTGGCTGGGTGTGGCCGCCCATGAAGCCGGTTTTGATACCTTGTTCATGTATTCATGGCGGGATCGCGAAACGGTCATGAATCTATTGGAGCAGATCACCGGCAACCGCGTAAACTATTCTGCCAACGTCCTGGGTGGCGTGAAATGTGAGATTGGTCCGGTGCAAGCCAAAGCCATCAAAGATGGCCTGACCTACCTGGAGACGCGTATTCGCCATTATCTGGAAATTGTCACCACCGATGTCATGTTTCTGAACCGAACCCGCGGAATTGGCACTATTTCCTTTGATGAGGCCGTAAATTTTGGTTTGCTGGGTCCAACTGCCCGCGCTTCGGGCCTGGTACGGGATGTGCGCGTTGAAGCACCTTATGGAGCCTATCTGCACTTTCCGGTCAGTGCTGTGACTGAAACCGGCGGAGATCTGGAAGCCCGTTTCGTTGTACGCTTGAAGGAACTGCTCGTATCGTGTTTCGCCATGCGCACAATTGTGGATAACCTGCCCGAAGGTGCGCTTTCAGTGCGGGTACCACGCAAAATTCCAGCCGGCGAGACGATTTCCCGTATGGAGGCGCCACGCGGCGAGTTGTTCTATTACATCAAGAGCAATGGTGGCGAGACGCCCGCCCGCATTCATGTGCGAACGCCCAGCCTGTGCAACTGGGTTTCGGTACTGGAGAAGGCAGTTGGTCGTCAGCTGGCCGATGTACCCATGCTGATTGCCGGTATGGACCCGTGTTTTTCTTGCAATGATCGCATGGTCACCGTGGCCCGCCCGGATGGTCGCCAGACCTGGTCCTGGGAGCAGCTTCGTCAGCACGGAATCGAGTATTACAAACGATGAACACACTCAGCGCATTATTGAACCTCCTGATATTTCCCGCCGGATTGACGGTTATCCTGACTGGGATGTTGT
>CAINXK010000076.1 GCA_903854805.1 uncultured Anaerolineae bacterium | reverse complement strand
CGCACCAGGCGGGCATCCCCCGGGTTATCTTCGATCAACAGGACACTGATGGTCTTATCATTCATATCAAACCTGCCTCATTTTGTCCTGGCAAGCTGGCAATCTCCAGCCAGAAATTCTCAATGATTCGGACGGCCTGAACGAATTGGTCCAGGCTGCCCGGCTTGGTAATAAAAGCGTTTGCATACAGCTCATAACCCTTCAAAATATCTGCTCTGGCACTCGAAGATGACAGGATCAGCACCGGAATACGCCTTAAATTGTGATCCTGCTTGATCTCCCTGAGCACTTCCAAGCCGCTCTTGCCCGGCAGGCCAATATCCAAAATCACCAGACCGGGCTGTGGAGCCTGGCTAAAACGACCTTTTTTCCGCAGGAAGTCCAGGGCTTGCTCGCCATCCACCACCACACTCAGGTAGTTAGAGAAGCCCGCTTCGTCAAAGACTTCACGCACCAGGCGCACATCGCCTGGGTTATCTTCCACCACCAGCACCTGGGTCACAGGGTTTTTCATGCTTAACATCAGGCGCCTTGCCCGTTTTTAGGCAGGCTGAAGTAAAAAGTGGTACCCTGGCCCTGGGTCGATTCCAACCAGATGCGGCCGCCATGCCGTTGGACAATTTTCTTACAGATGGCCAGCCCAATGCCCGTGCCCGCATACGCAGACCGTTCGTGCAGCCGTTGGAATAGCACAAAGATACGCTCAAAATACTGAGGTTCAATCCCGATGCCATTATCACGCAGGGCAAAGACCCACTCAGACTGCCCGGCCTCAACCGAAAGATGCACCCGCGGCGCAGCCGTGCCATGGAATTTGATCGCATTACCCAGTAGATTCTGGAATAGCTGCACCAACTGCGAGCCATCCGCCAGGACTTCTGGCAGTGGATCATGCGTTAGCACAGCCTGTTGTTCTTCAATACTCATTTTCAGGTTTTGAACAGCCTGGTCAAAGGCAGCTTCACAAGAAACCTGTCCAAATGGCTTGCCGCGCGTGCCGACCCGCGAAAACATCAACAGATCATTGATCAGTCTCTGCATGCGGGTGGCACCATCCACCGCGAAAGCGATAAATTCATCCGCATTCGCATCCAGCTTGCCTTTATAGCGCTTCTCGATCAACTGCATATAGCTCGACACCATGCGTAAAGGCTCCTGCAAATCATGCGAAGCCACATAAGCAAACTGCTCCAGCTCAGCGTTCGAACGGGTCAGCTCTTCCTTTTCAAGCGCCAGCGCATTTTCTGCCAGCTTGCGGCGGGTAATATCAATATTAAAACCGACAATTCCACTAACCAGCTGATCCTCAATAATCGGCGCGACAATGCTTTGAAAATAACGCTCGCCGCCCGGCAAATGATTAGCCAGCTCAATATCCACGATCTGCCCGGCATAAGCGCTGCGGTTATGCGCCAGCCAGGTGGCAAGTTCTTCGGGAGAACCGGCAGACTCAGACAGTTTCTGCCCCAGAATGCTGCCGCGTGCGCGCACCCGCGTGGCATTTTCCAGGATGCAGACCCCATCCAGATCACGCGCCCACACTTCAAAGGGCGCATTATCGATCAAGGCTCGCATAAGCGATTCGCGCTGGCGGGCTTCCATTTCAATCTGCTTGCGGCTGGTGATATCACGCACCACGCTCAGATAAACCTTGCCAGCCTCAATCTGGATCACCTCGCCCGAAATCAAAGCATTAATAACCGAACCGTTCTTGACGCGGAAGTTGGTTTCAAAATTTATCATGCGCTGCCCACTCCGGGCCAGGGCAGCATAGGCTGCGCGTTCTTCCAGGTTCACCCACATACCCAGCTCGGCAGTGGTATGTCCCAGCATTTCAGCACGTGTATAACCAGTGATCACTTCAGTAGCCAGGTTGGCATCCACAATCTGCCCACCATCCACCGAGGTCAGCAAGATTGCATCCGGGCTGGATTGAAACACGGTCATAAATTTTTGTTGAGAGGCCTGCAGAGCCTTTTGATCTGCCCGCTCTTGCTCCTGGTCGCGGAAAACCAGCACCACCCCGCTCAGGGCACCGTCTTCAGCTCGAATGGGTGCGGCGCTGTCGGCGATCGCGCGCTCGCGGCCATCCCGGCTGATCAACATGGTATGGTTTGCCAACCCTACCACCTTGCCTTCGCGCAGCACACGCTCCACCGGGTTGGGCACATCCTGGCGGGTCAGTTCGCTCACGATCTGGAAAACCTGGGTCAACGGTAAGCCCAGCGCCTCGGCTTCCTTCCAACCGGTCAGATTCTCTGCCATCGGGTTCAAGCGTCTCACCAGCCCGCTGGCATCGGTGGCAATCACCCCATCGCCAATCCCATATAATGTTGCGCGGATCTCATCCTGGGCGCGCCGCCGTTCCTGCTCGGTGATCAGTAACTTCTGGACCAAGAAACGCTGCCGGTAAATATAAATGATCGCCGCCAGGCTGGCGGTCAGGAAAATTGCCAGGGCCGTCAGGAATAGAGTCACCAGGCCATGGTAAGTACTCTCGGCCAGGATTTCAGTCGTGCTGATCTTTGCCACCATGAACCAGGTTGAATCCGGCACAGGCCGCAATTCGGCCAGAACTGGATCACCAGCATAATCTTTGCCCTCAAATAGGCCCGTGCGCCCCAGCACAACCTGGGCTGCTGGTAAGTCCAGGTTGGCGAGCGGCACCCGCAGGCTAAGCGGGCGATCCGGGTTGTGTCGCAGTGAGTTGAGGTATAGCGCAGAATCGCCATCCCGCCGCACCAGCAGGGTCTCGCCGCTGGCACTCGGCAAGGGCCAGGATTGGATCAGCGGATAGAGGTAGTCCTGCGGGTCGGAACGTAAGATCAAGGCTGCCACGGGGATATTATTCTCATCCAGCAAGGGCGAAACCACATCCAGGCTAACCAGGTTGGAGACCTGGTCACGCGCAAGATCGCCAAAAACCACCCGCTGGCTGGCCAGTGCCTGGTGCACCAGCTCGCGCCCGCCGGCATCCAGGCCGGTCAGGCTGGCATCCACCGAGAGCAGCAGATGGCCGTCTGGCCCGGCGATGATCACATTTTGATGTTTGCTCAAGTTGCGCACGGCGCTCAGACGTTCCAACAGGCTGGCCTTCAGGCTAAGGTCACGAGGGTTTGCCAACCACTCCATGATCACTGCGACTAGAAAGGGGTCACCTGAAACCAGCTGCGCATCCGACAGTCGTTCCTGCCGCCACTGCACAATCTGGGCCACCTTCAACTCGGCAATTGCCGCCAGTTCGGCATACTTGCGCTGGCGGATCTGTTCCTGGTCTGTTCGGTAATAATTTACTGCAAAAAGGATCAGCCCGAGCGAAATGATCGCCACTAACAAACCCAGTACCGAGCGCGGATACATTGCGCTGTTCTGGAAGCGGGCCTGCTGTTTGGTGGGCTGGCTTTCTCTCGAGATCATTCCACAATCCTGGGTAAATATTTTGGGTATCGTGCGGGTACTGGTCTCAAACAAATCTTACCCAGGCTGTCCGCCCGGGTCGTTTGCTTTGCAAGTATAGTATATTGCCAGCCTTTACAGCATAAAATTCATATTAAATCTTCCTGCGCAGCGCTGCCATTAAACGCAAACTCCCGGGTTGGATTTAATCCGGGAGTAAATCAGAATATTTCGTGGAATGACCGATTGCCGTTACATCGAGCTGCTGATCAGCACTGCCATCATGCCCAGGATGCAGACCATCAAAAATAGCAGCCCGGAAATTACGAAGCGCTGAAAAGCTGTCATCCCTAAAAGCAGCTTGTGACGGCCGCCAGATTTAGCCTTTTTCTTTTTATTCAGCAAGGGTTCCAGGTCAGCATCGCTTGTATCTTCAAAGCTGGACTGCCCATCATCCATTTTTCTCAAATCATCAAACATGGCGCACCTCGTTGTGAATAGTGCTTAAAGTATATCATAATCGCAATCCCGTGCAGGTTGTGTTGCCGTGCATGGGTGCGGTTCAGATTTCCGAAAACTCCAGGATTTGTATCTGGGATCTTTTTAATGGGATTCTCAAAGACAATATGCGCTGCCTGTGCGATCCGCGCAGTGCGGATCGGGCTCGGCACCTTCCAGATAGACAAGAAGTTTTTTTTGTGGTGATTTTGCGGGATAACTCCCGCAAAATCACCACTTTCCGTGAAGCCCACCGATTTTCAACCATTTGCAAGCAGTCGTTCACGAT
>CAINXK010000075.1 GCA_903854805.1 uncultured Anaerolineae bacterium | reverse complement strand
TGTTTTGTGTCTGTTAAGTCTATTGACAGAGTGGTTGCCTGTGGTTTAGGAGTGCTGCAATCCGGCTATATTGGTCTATTCGATATTGTCACCGATAAAGATTATCGTCGTCAGGGTTATGGGCAACGAGTGGTAAAAAGCATTTTGGCATGGGGTAAAGACAACCATGCAAAGAGGGCTTATTTACAAGTGGTGCTTGATAACGCGCCGGCACTCGATCTGTATTCGAAAATTGGTTTTATGGAACGATATCAATATTGGTACCGCATTAAGGCATAAAGGCGGCAGCGAAGTAGCGTTTCAGGATGGATGATTTGAATATCTATAAAAAATGGCAAGATAATGAAAATTCTGAAATCAAGCGATTATGCTTCTCCCCAGATTAGTAGGGGAAATAAATATTTAATGTGGGCAGCCTGGGCTTGCCCTTAGATCGAGCGGATTTAGTGCAGCCAGGACTTGGAGAATTGCATGGAAATTGATAAGAGCGGCGATGTCAATATTCGTCCGTGGTCAGATAGTGATTTATCACTTCTTGCGCGTTTGATGGGTGAGCCTGCCATGACCGAACACCTTGGCGGACCAGAGACTCAATCGAAGATTCGTGAGCGCCATGTGCGGTATTGTCAAAGCAGTATTTCTGGCAAGGACCCCATGTTCGTGATCGTACTCGGACCAAAAAAGATTGCAACTGGCTCGATTGGATACTGGGTGAAAGAGTGGCAGGGTCAATTCGTTTGGGAGACTGGTTGGAGCATCCTTCCAGAGTTTCAGGGTTATGGTATTGCCACGCGTGCAACTGCTTTCGTGGTGGAACGCGCTCGGATGGAAGGGACGTATCGGTTCCTGCATGCCTATCCGTCACCTGATAACGCCCCATCCAATGCCATCTGCCGTAAAGCGGGCTTTATCTTTCAAGCAGAGGTCAAGCTCGAATATCCGCCAGGTAAAATCATGCGCTGCAACGACTGGAGCATGGATCTCTTCGTCGATAATTCAGTGGATCCATCCATCCAGGTCAGTAAACAATAGTAGAGCGAATCACTGGTTGCATACCTGCGCTATGCTTCGGCGGGCAAGGTGCTGCGCGCCTAGCCCCCAGGCAGAGTCTTCGTTCGCTGGCTGACCTGGAGCATGCCGGGGCATGGCGACATGCTGTTGGCCACTTATTTACGCATTTTTCCCGCGCTCTGGCAGCTTTATATTTTCTTTAAGAAAACAACAAGCCAGCTTTACGTCTCAAGACTACACTGATGATCAGAAAGGATGTCAAAATATGTACCTGATGTGGATCATTCCCCTGATG
Organism: uncultured Anaerolineae bacterium; assembly: GCA_903854805.1. Next base: position 3,349 of record CAINXK010000075.1, on the reverse strand, counting down.
TTGATCGTGCTGTTTGTGTATTTCAGTGCTGCTGCAGGCAAGCAGAGTGCTGGCACTCCCCAAGTTGCGAATAGCCCAACCTGCGGTTCTTGCGGTGAACCGGTTCAAACGGATTGGGAAAGCTGCCCAGTCTGTGGTTATGATCTGGGAGAACTGTAGCAGTTATTCAACGGCTCAGCTTTTTCAACGAGTGTGCCCTGAAGTTTCGGAAAAAGAATTTCCGTCATAGAATTTACACACCACCGCGCAGATACTTTTTAAAATCTTGAGATGTGATGGTCGGATTGGGATGAGCCCCGATTTCTTTGAGCAGGCTTTCGCCTTGGGGTGAGTTGGCCAGGGTTCGTCACTGTCGGGTTGAGGTTTATTCAAAAAGCTTCGGTATCAGTCCACCGACTTTTTGCATATATTCGCTATATTGGCTGCCGAAGGTTTCCAGCATCATCTTTTCTTCGGCCTGCAGGCGGATGAAATAGAATACGGTAAATACAAGCAAATTCAAGGGGCCTGCCAGCCAGTTTTGTAAGAGCAGGATCTGGGCGATGACCCACAGCCATTGGCTGGTGTACATAGGATGGCGGATGATGGCGTAGATCCCAGTGGTCACCAGGGTGTGGTCCTTGCGGATTTCAAGCGTGGGTGACCAGTTAGCCTTCAGGTCGATGTGTGAGCGGGCGAAAACGAGCAGGGCGCCGGCGAGCAGGCAGACACCCAACCAACCCATCCAGCCAGGAAGACTGTAATTTGCAAAATCCAGCCAGTGTGTGACGGAATAGAGCAGGGGAAACAAGATCATCCCGATGGTCAGCAGACCAGGGATAAGTTTTTCTGCTGGCGAGATACGCTGCTCAAGCTTAGGCGATGCCTGTGAGGCTTTCTGGAAAGGTGCGCGAACGATTATTTCGATCAGCAGTGCCAACCAATAGCAGGCGATAAACACATTCATGGCAACTCTCCAATGGTTATTCAGAATATTTGATGACTGGTATTCAGCCACGGGCAAAGCTTTGATTGGTATTCAACGCGCAGCAAAATATGCATGACGAAACGTAAAACCGAAGAATGCGGTGAGTAAATACAAGGGTGTTCTTCTGGTCTTGAATATTTAAAGCGCGGAATTATTTGACCTGGGCAACCTGCCCGCCGGTCATGGCTTGCAGGTCGGCGGGAGTCAGTTCAAAGACGGCAAAGGGTGTCCCGGCTGCCGCCCAGATGGTGGCGTATGTCATCAGGTCTTCATCAATGTAAGTATCCATGGGTTGGAGGTGAGCCAGCGGTGGTACGCCACCGATCGCAAAGCCGGTAACTGAGCGTACAAATTCGGGATCGGCGCGACCGATTGGCTCCTGCATATATGCGCTCATGCGGGCTTCGTCCACCCGGTTGGGGCCACTGGTCAACACCAGGATGGGCTTGCCGGTATTCTTTCCTTTGAAAATCAGCGATTTGGCAATTTGACCTAAAGTGCAGCCCACTGCATCGGCTGCCTGTTGGGCGGTGCGCGTATGTTGTTCCGATTCGATGACTGTGCATGAATAGCCCAATGCGGTGAGGGCATCCTGAACTTTCTGGGCAGAGGCGGAGAGTGGATTGTCCATGTTATTTTCCTGTGGGTTGGTTGTCTGAAGTGATGGATGCCAGGTTTGCTGGGGCGTTCTGGTTTTCGCTGGTAATCAGTTATGGCAATCGGGCATAACTTGCTTTTGGCATAGAAAGACGCCCCCGAGATGTTATTTATGTGGACGGCTTGCGGAAAACCAATGACTATCTCGTCAGTTCTTTTCTCTCACCTGCCAATTGTTTTACCAGCTGCTCTTAGCGCTGCTACTATACGCCGAATCTTGCTTTTAAACAATCCCATTTTTTTATAAGCCCACAGACAGCATCAGCGGCTGCGAAATTAATCAGAAAAGCGTGTGCAAGCTGAACAGCAGCTTGCGCTGTTGGGGTGTTTTCAGGGGAGGTAAATAATTATGGTTCTCCCCAGATTGGTGGAGAAAATATTTAATCTGCGGTAACTAGCGCAGGTAGTTCAGGGTCGATTGTGGGTGTTTTATCACGAATAAGTGCCGAATGAACGAATGACACGCAGTTTCTTTGGAGAATAGCGCTGATTGATTGTCTCCCACCAACCTGATGAGAGCCACAATTATTTGAATCAAAAAAACTGGCGGATCAACCGCCAGTTTTTTTGATTTGTACAGGATAATTTATCGGTTACGGGGCTGTGGTTGCAGGTACGACTGGCTGTTGGTTCCGGCCGCCCATCATGCCGCCATTGCCTCTGCCACCGTGCATACCGCGACCGCCTTGCATCGAGCCTTGAGCATAGTTGAAGCCGTTGGCTGTCATCATTTGCAACATGCTATCGGCTTGTGCCTGGGTCAGGATACCATCGCTGACAGCCTTGGTGAGCGCGGTCTTGTGGACATCGTTTAAGAGGGCAGTTACATCAGCTTCCTTGGTACCCTTGTCAATGGCGAGCTGGTACATACTCTTGCCGCCGAAAAGCGCAGTTTCAACATCATCCTTGGTCATTTTGAGCTTATCGGCGAGAGCCTGCTCAACATATTCGTGGATCTGACCCTGTCCGCCGCGCCCGTTCATCATATTCCCAGGACCAAAGCCTGCTGGCAAACCGGCCGCACTGACCAGGTTAGACTGAGCGAAAAAGAAACCCGCGCCAAAGATGACCAGCGCAACCAAACCAACTGATACGACAACCAGAATTTTTTTCATTTAGATTTTCTCCTTGAGTTTGAAGCCTGGTATTTTATTTCATCCAGGTTACTTTCTATAGGATATCGCTCTAATATGAAGAAACTGTAAAGGCTGTTGAAACATTTAGCAAAGATCGTGGTCAGGCGTCTTATCTCAGAGTATTTGTCGGAATGGGTTGGCCCGGGAATGTTATGTGGTTTTAGATATCTTCGAAACGAATATTGATGTTGACAGTGTTGTTGCCCAGGTCAACACCCTGAACGACGATGGCTTTTCCGCTGGTGTGTCCATCGAATACCAGGCTGAAGGTGGCATCGGTGATGGCTGTATTGATCTCGCGTTCTTTAATGTCACGTTTTAGGAAACTTTCGCGATAAAAAGCGATCACTTCTTTCAGACTTGTTTTTGTCTGGAAATTGACTGAACCGTTGCCCAGGTCGATGAAGCCACTGCTATCTGCGGGAATGGGAAACTCGGTATCAAATTGCTTGGGATCAGTACCTGGTTGGTTGGCAGCGGGGGGTTCAGGATTGGAAGCAGCGCTTGTTGGTAATTCGGGTATTTCTGAACTGTCGGGTGCCTGGGTGGCGAGCGTTTCGATACCATCAGCTGGCGGGGTTGGGACTTT
>CAINXK010000074.1 GCA_903854805.1 uncultured Anaerolineae bacterium | reverse complement strand
TGGGCCTGCAGACCCAGGTCCGCAATGAAGGTCAGCCGGTGGAATGGTTGGCTGGCGCTTTTATGGCTGGATATGACAGTCCCGGGCCAGGCGTACAGTTCTGTGACGAGGGCCAGCAGTTGGGGATCCGTGAGCATGGCAGTATGGGCGGCTATGACGTCTGGATTCTGGTCGGACTGTCCCAGAAGGTCAAGCCTGGTTCGGTACTGAATCCAGGGCGGTCCTGCCAACAACCATTCGATTGGAGCGTTCATCATTATCCTCCAAATGAAATAAACCACAAGACGAAGTCGAGTTGGGGGCTAGCGTTGAAATTATAATTTATCTGGTGGGTTAACGTGTTGGTTTGCAAAAAATGCAGGCAGTTTGCGCTGGTGTGTTATCACGCACGTGGTTTGCCCCGCACGTGGTTATTTTTGTGCATTTTGCGCAAAAAACCCCATTTAAAAACCATGCGCTGCTCATTTTATTAATGGGGTTTTCGTAAATAGTATTGACGTTATTACTCGATGGCCATAGGGTGGTTCTGTGATGGAGATAATGCAGTGGCAAAATGATCAGGGTTGTAGGGGACTATTCCATGGTAGAAATGAGCCGAATTCTTTCAGATCCCAGCCTGGTTCGACCGGGCGTCGCCACATGTAATAGATATCGGCGGATCTTTGGGTCAGATAGACACCCAGACCCATCCCGGCTCGGTAATTATCGCGAACGATGCTGCGAACATCTCCATTAACTTTGCCGAACGGGTAAGCAAAGGTTTCCACGCGTACCCCGAGCATTTTTTCAAGATAGTGGCGCGAATCGATTATTTCCCATTCAAGGTGTTTGCTAGTTGTTAGATCGATGTGCGAGAGACTGTGACTGCCGGTTTCCCAACCGGAGGCAGCCAGCACCTTGATCTGGTCAACGTTCATATAGCCTTCTGCGCCGACGTAGTTATATACAATATAATTTACGCCGGTGAAGCCAAGTTCTTGCATAATGGGAAAGGCCTGTGAATAAACTGTCTCGTCACCATCGTCGAAGCTGATGATGATTGGGCGGGCGGGCAGTTCAGCGCCAAAATTGAGGGCTTTGACGAGCAGAGTGACCGGAATTGTAGTATAGCCCCAGTCTTTGAGAGCCTGCATCTGGGCTTTGAAATCATCCGGGGCTATATAGTAGATGTTTCCGTTGGAATGTACGGCGATGCGATGGTAGAGCAGGATGGGGCAGATGATCTTATTGGGTCCCTGGCTAATCCAGGTTGGCGTAGGTGTTGCCGTGGAAAATGGTGTGATTGATGGCTTAAATGCCTGGGTGGCAGTGGGGGTTTCTGGAAACGGTGATGGCCCGACGGGCAGGAGTGGGCCGTTGGTGGGTGTGGTTGTTGGTTCCAGCAGTGCTGGTGGGTTGGGCTGGCGTGGGTCGGCACTACCCGCGCCAGCAGGTAGGGGCGCAATGGCAGCGCACGCGTTGAGCAGTACGAGGGTTAGCACGGAAAGAAGGACTCGAGATTTCATTTTTCTGGCAGCTTTCGTGATCTCGCGATCCCCAGGATCATGCAATGATCGAGCATAAATTTACCATTAAATAAAAAAATCAGGGCAGCTTTTAGGGCTGCCCTGATTTATGGTGGATTTAGTAATCCATTCCGCCGCCCTGAGGCATGGCCGGGGCCTTGTCTTTTTCAGGTACGTCGGTGATAAGTACGTCGGTGGTCAACATCATGGCAGCGATGGACGCAGCGTTCTCAAGGGCACCGCGCACAACCTTAACCGGGTCAATGACGCCAGCTTTGATCATGTCGGTATATTCACCGGTGAGGACGTTGTAGCCAATATTCTTGTTATTCTTGGCAGCAGCTTCGCGACGAACACCGTCGATGATGACGGAGCCATCCTGTCCAGCGTTAGCGGCCAGTTTGCGAATGGGAGCTTCGAGGGCACGGCGGACGATGTTGACACCCATCTGGGCATCATCGCTGTCCATCTTGATACCATCGAGCACGGATCCGGCATTGATCAGGGAGATTTCGCCACCGGCAACGATGCCTTCTTCGACTGCCGCGCGGGCAGCAGAGAGGGCGTCTTCGACGCGGTGCTTCTTTTCCTTGAGTTCGGTTTCGGTTGCAGCGCCTACGCGGATGATGGCAACGCCACCGGAGAGCTTGGCCAGACGTTCCTGGAGCTTTTCCTTGTCGTAATCGCTGGTGCTTTTGTCGATCTCGATGCGGATCTGGTCAATGCGGCCCTTGATTGCGCCGGCATCACCCTTGCCACCGATGATGGTGGTGTTGTCTTTGTCAGCGGAAACCTTTTCGGCGCGACCGAGGTCAGCCAGTGTGGCGGTTTCGAGCTTGCGGCCGGTCTCTTCCGAGATGACAGTGCCACCGGTCAGGATGGCCAGGTCCTGGAGCATAGCCTTGCGGCGATCGCCAAAGCCAGGGGCTTTGACAGCCAGGACATTCAGCATGCCGCGCAGTTTGTTCAGAACCAGGGTAGCGAGTGCTTCGCCGTCGATGTCTTCGGCGATGATGACTAATTCGCGCTTGCCAATCTGAACAAGTTTCTCTAGGATTGGGACGATATCCTGGGCGGCAGAGATTTTCTTCTCGTTGATCAGGATGTAGGCGTCGGAAATCACAGATTCCATGTGCTCGGTATCGGTGACAAAATAGGCCGAGATGTAACCGCGATCAAATTGCATGCCTTCGACATATTCGGTTTCGAAGAGCATGGATTTGGATTCTTCAACGGTGATGACGCCGTCTTTGCCGACTTTGTCCATGACATCGGCGATAAGGGTGCCGATTTCGGTGTCAGCGGCGGAGTTGGTCGCAACGGATGCGATTTCTTCGCGGGTGTCAATGCTGACGGCGCTTTTGCGAAGTTCAGCAACGATCTCATCGGCGGCTTTTTCGATGCCACGTTTGAGCAGCATGGCGTTGTAGCCAGCGGCGAGGGCCTTGAGGCCTTCGGTGACGATCGCGTGGGCCAGGACAGTGCTGGTTGTGGTGCCATCGCCAGCGATGTCATTGGTTTTCTGGGCAGCTTCTTTGAGGAGCTGAGCGCCCATGTTTTCAAACGGGTCTTCGAGTTCGATTTCTTTGGCAACAGAAACGCCATCGTGTGTGATGGTGGGGGAGCCAAATTTACGATCGATGGCAACGTTGCGGCCCTTGGGGCCAAGAGTTGTGGCTACCGCATTGGCAACCACATCCATGCCGTTCTTAAGCTTACGGCGGGCTTCTTCTGTAAATACGAGTTGTTTAGCAGCCATTTATTATTTCTCCGTAAGAATTACTTTGCGTCAATGATACCGAGCAGGTCGGTTTCGCGCAGAATGAGCAGTTTCTTGCCATCCAGCTTCAATTCGGTGCCAGCATACTTGGCAAACAGAACCTTGTCACCGACTTTAACATCCATGGCGATGCGCTTGCCGTCGTCATCTCGTTCACCGGGGCCAGCAGCCAGGATCATGCCCTGTTGGGGCTTTTCCTTGGCGGTGTCGGGCAGCACAATGCCGCTCGCGGTTACATCTTCTTGTTCGATTGGCTCGACGACCACACGGTTACCGAGAGGTTTAACTGAAATTGTCATACACGCCTCCTGTTGAAATTGTGTTTATTTAGTAGATTGACTAACATTTAGCACTCAGTCATATAGAGTGCTAAATGTATAATACCTTTGTAGTGTATGAGAGTCAAGAGCACTGGATTGATTCTTACACTACTCTGATATTCAGCAGGTTGGGGGGATTTGAATGCCGGGGATAGGCAAAAAGAAGGTTGATTAATAGCCTGGCGTGGAGGTTGGCGCTTTGGGCTGTGGGGTGGTGGATGTTGGCGCGGGGGTGGCGGTGAGGGATGAGACGATGATGCCGCTGCCAACCAGGGCGCAAATGTTTTCATTTTCCTGAAGAATTGACTTTACGATTGGATCATCCCCAAATCCACCTGCGCGGATTTGGGCTATAACTTGCCGGGCTTCCGGGCATTTGTTGCTCTTGGGGCGGCTGAGGGCTGCCAGGTTGGAAACGTAAGAATAGTAGTAAACGACACTGCTGGGTGAAAGTTCCATGCCTTTTACTTCGACGCCGACTTCGGTGGGTCCACAGCCACCGCGGGCATCGCAGCTTTCGGCGGCTGTGCAGCCCGCGATGGCGCATTTCAGGGCGGGGATGGCACCTTCAAAGTTACGGGAACGTGTAAAAACAATCCCGAGCTGACCATATACATCCGGGTTGGTCGGTTCGTATTCCAGGGCCTTAAGTACGTTGCGGCCGGCAGCGTAGAATTCGCCTAATTGTGAGTACGTTTTGGAAATGGAGAGATACGGGCCGGGATCTTTGACGCCCAACTGTTCGTTGATCTTGGCGGCTTTGGCGAAATATTCCAGAGAGCTATCGTAGAGGGCCTGGCGCTGTTCCTTGATGGTGCTGTTAAATGCCAGCGTGCGATAGTTTGCCCCGGCGCGCATATAAAGAAAAGTTAGGTTGGGGGTGATTTCGGCGCCGCGCTTGTATTCTTCAATCGCCAGGCTGTAAAGACCCTGGGTTTCCAACAAATAGGCATAGACGCGGTGAACATCCATAAGGTTTTGGCCAAGATCAAGCGCTTTGCTGATGTTTTGCTCGGCCTGGGTGATGCGTTGTTGATCGATCAGGATTTCGGCGAAATAAGCCAGGGCTAGAATGTTGGTGTTATCGAGATTGAGGGCACGTACAGCTTCCTGTTCAGCTTCAACGAGCAGACCAGCGGCGCGCTCGCCGGAAATGGAGGGGGTCGCGTTCCAATCCAACACAAAGGCGCGGGTGGCGGCGACAGTGCTGTCATCGGGTGCCAGAGTTTTAGCCTGATCTATGGAGGTCAGGGCTTCTGTCAGGGATGTGCGACGGTCGGCATCTGTGGTTTTTAGAGATGAGTTGTAAGTTTGGATGCGCGCAAGCGTGGCCCAGATGCCAGCGTTATTCGGATCCAGTTCCAGAGCCTTTCGGTACGAAGTGATGGCGGCCCCCAGGTCACCGGATGTGAAATGAGCGTCGCCTTCGGCACTATAAGATTGGGCTGCGCGGGTGGGGGTTGGCAGGGGCTCGCCGGCAGGTTTTATGGTTCCCCTGCTCACGCCGTAATAGATCCAAAGCCCCGCGAGGATGACGGTGAGGTAGACAAAGATACGGTAGATGTTATTTTCGGGCCGACGGTTGAAGATCGGCCGGCGTGGTGATAAATTCATGGGGGCTCAGGGGGTAGCAGACGCGTCTGGACGGTTTGCTGGAGTGCCAGATGTGGCAGAGTCGGGAGTTTGTGAGCCAGGTGCGGGGGTTACTGCGGCGGCTTCTGTACAAAGACGAATGCCTTCATTGGCATTGAAAACTGCAATCTCGTCCTTGGGGACAACGGAGAGGAGTTTTTGAAAAATTGGCAGGGCTGTACCGCAGTGGTTTAGGCGTACCTGCACTAGTCCATACGTGAAATAATATTCGGCGATGCGAGGGGCGTCGACAACAAGTTCGAGAGGTTTTACTTCGACGCCATCTGCGTCTTTACCGCCAGTTATCACCAGTGAGAGTTCGGCGGATGCTTCGGGCCACTTGAAATTCCGATAATACATCACGCCCAGGTTGCCACGCAGGGCGGTGTCTGACGGGTTGGTTTTTACAGACTGCTGGGCGTATTGTTCGGCCTTGGCATACTCACCGACTGTGGCATAGACACGTGAGATGTATAAGAGCGGAGTCGGATCGGAAGGATTAAGTTGGTTGGCGATGGTCAGTGAGTTGACAGCTTTGTCGTAGACTCCCAGTGCGCGATAATTTCGTCCGAGGGACACATGCACATCGGCGATATTTTTGTTGATCGCCACGGCGGCTTCATACTCGCGGATAGCCTCTTCATAATTACCGGTGGCTTCAAAAACGTAACCGCGGGCGCGATGTGATTCGAACAGGCCGGGTGCCAGTGAAAGTGCTACCTTCGATTCTTCGCTCATGCGGCCGAGTGCGTCAAAGGGACCCTTTCCTTCAAGGTATTCATCCGCAATCAGTTCAGAGTAATAAGCATGTGCCAGGGCGTTGTTCGGGTCAAGCTCAAGCGCACGCTTGATGGCTGTTTCGGCTGCCAGGAAGTCGCGTTGAGCTTCCAAAGCCCAACCGCGGACGGCATGGGCCGTGGAATTATTGGGGTTTAGTAAGAGAGCATTTTCGGCGCTGGTCTGGGCTTCTTTGTATTTTCCTGCCCAAACTTGTGTACGCGCCAGCGAGATGTAAATGGAAGGGTCATTGGGCAAGGCACGGACTGCCAGTTCGTAGGATTGAATGGCCTGGGGGAGTTTGCCTTGTTCAAAGAGTTGACCTGCCTCATTGACGAAGGATTCCGGAGAACGTGTGATAGTGGGCGTTGGCAAAAAACTGTTCTGCACGCCTGGGCCGATGACAACCCCAAAGTACATTACAAAACCAATCACTACCAAAAGAGTGATGATTCTGAAATAGTTTAACGGCTTACGCCGTTTGTTCATGCTCCATTTACTTCCGCGTAGATACATAATGTTTCATCTTACCACTTGCGGCAAATGAGCGTCAAGCCAGATGCCGATAATTTGATGTGTTCATTGATGTTTGTTGAAGTTTGTTCCCTGTCAGAGAGTAGCTTTTTCGGCTAGAATGGTCTTATGCGTTTTGATGTTTTTACACTTCTTCCTGATACATTTGCCCCATATTTGCAGGCCAGTATTTTGCAAAAAGCTGCAGAACGTGGGCTGCTTGAATTTCATGTGCATAATATTCGAGATTATGCACATGACCGGCATCATACCACCGATGATACGCCTTATGGCGGCGGGGGCGGGATGGTGATGAAGCCAGAACCGGTCTTTGAAGCTGTTGGTGCTGTGCTCGGCGCGGCGCCGGCTTGTCCGGTAATTTTGATGACCCCGCAGGGTCGGGTATTCAACCAAAAAATTGCATTTGAGCTGGCAAGTCATTCACAAATTGCGCTGCTGTGCGGGCGATATGAAGGGATCGATGAACGTATTCGCGAACATCTGGTTACCGACGAAATATCGATAGGCGATTATGTGTTGACTGGCGGTGAACTGCCAGCATTGATCCTGATCGATGCTATTTCACGCTTGTTACCGGGGGTTTTGGGCGACCCGGATGGGGCCATGGATGATTCGCATGCTTCTGGTTTGCTTGAGTATCCGCATTATACGCGTCCTCCAGAGTTTTGCGGTTGGGGTGTGCCAGAGACCTTGCTCTCGGGGGACCATGGCAAGATTGCCAGGTGGCGGCGCGAACAATCGCTGCTGCGTACGCTGGCAAAACGCCCGGATTTACTCGAGAATGCTGATCTGAGCGAGTCGGATAAAAAATTTCTACGGGGTCAAAGCTGATGTTGGTGTAGGAGTCTTTTATCTGAGGCTTGCGGAAAACTCGCCAGGGTTCATGGAGCGCGGCAACGGCGGATTTACGGAGTACAACTACTAAAGTATTCTTCAAAATAATTTTACTGGGGAGCAAGCCATTGTTATCCTAAGAATTTCACCGGATAATGAAGTTGCTTCATTATTATATAAAAAGCTGAAAGTATTAAATCACAATAGCTGGGGTGAGTGGTCTATTTTTCGTTTGCAAATCAGACAAAGGAGAAGGGTATGCCAAAAAAGTTTTCGTACGGACGAGTTTTCCTGCTTGGGTTTGGTTTTTTTGGTGTCTCAATTATCTGGGGGGTATATAACGCCTTTGTGCCGATTTTCCTGGCAGAAAAATTTCACCTGACGCCCATCTTGATCGGGTTTTTCATGACGCTGGATAATATTGCTGCGCTGTTGATTCAACCACCGGTGGGTGCCTGGTCTGACCGTTTGCGAACTCCTATTGGGCGGCGCATGCCTTTTATTTTGATCGGCGCCCCACTGGGCGCAGTGGCGTTTGGGCTGCTGCCGATGGCGGCGGTGCTGCCGCTGTTTGTAGCCTGCACCAGTACATTGCTGCTCAGTATGGCGATGTGGCGCACGCCGGTTATTGCGCTCATGCCGGATATCACACCTTCGGATAAACGTTCGCAGGCCAATGGCATTATCAACTTTATGGGCGGGATTGGCGGCATCATCTCTTTCCTGGGGGGCAGCGCTTTGTACCGTATCAACCCGGCCTTCCCATTTTGGATGGGTTCGGGGCTTGTGATCGTGGCTGCTGCTTTGGTTTTCATCTTTATAAAAGAACCACAGCAGTTTGGCGATGCAGCCAAACAACCAGGAATGCTCGAGAGCTTGAAGGAAGTCTGGTCTGAAAGCGATAAAAGTGCTTTGCGGTTGTTCCTGGCAATTTTCTTCTGGTTCCTGGGCTATACTGCGATTGAAGCCTTTTTTACGTTGTATGCTAAGAATTACCTGGGGATGGACGCAGCGGACGGTTCACGCCTGCTGGGGCATCTTTCATTGACATTTGTTTTGTTTGCGTTGGTGTCTGGCGTGATCGGTTCGCGCATCGGCCGCAGGTTGACGATTTCGATTGGTATCGTCCTGATGGCGGGTTTGTTGGCGGGGGTCTATATTACCCCGGCTGCGGTGTTGACCACGGTCGTCGGAAAAGCGCCGGTCTTGGGTTCCATTCCTGTTGTCAGTCTATTCCTGATGGGTGCGGGTGCGGCCTGGTCACTGATCAATATTAATTCACTGCCAATGGTGGTGGATATGACCACCACGGCGCGGCTTGGCACCTATACGGGCCTGTATTATCTGTTCTCAACGCTGTCTGCGATCGCTGGGCCCAACCTGAACGGGATATTGATTGAGCTAACCGGCAATAATTACAATTCGATCATGTTGGTCTCGCCGTTTTTTATGTTGATAGCATTATGGCTGATGATGGGAGTTAAACGTGGTGAAGCCAGTAGTGCTGTTGTATAAAAGGCATATTGAGATTATTGCAAAAAGTGACTAAATTGGGACGATCATAGCTTGCAGAATGTTTAGAGTGGCTGTATACTTTCCTGTAGAGGTCGTGTAAACTGTCACGATCAGCAAACCCGTTCATGCAAGAGGAGAAGAAACATGAAAAAGATTTACAACATCCTGGCCGTGTTAGTAGCTGCCGCCATGCTGCTGTCAGCCTGCGCTGCCCCGGCCACTGAAGCCCCCGCTGCCCCTGCGGCACCCGCCGCGACTGTGGCACCCGCACCCACTAAAGCGCCTGAACCTACTGTAGCCCCCACAGTGGCCCCGACCGTCGAAGTTGCAAAGGTGAAAGTTTGCCAGGTAACTGATACTGGTGGTATTGATGACAAATCCTTCAACTCGACCGCCTGGAAAGGCGTTCAGGATGCCATCACCAAATACGGCAACGTTGATGGTAAGTATCTTGAATCACAACAACAGGCCGATTATGAAGTCAACATCAATGCGTTCCTGGCTGAAAAATGTGATTTGATCATCGCGGTTGGTTTCTTACTGGCTGATGCCACCAAAGCGGCAGTTGAAGCCAATACCAGCCAAAAGTTCTCGATCATCGATGTGGACTACCTGGCCTACCCCAATCTGCGCGGCTCCGGCTTCTCAATTGATCAGGCTACCTTCTTGAATGGCTACCTTGCCGCTGGCATGACCAAGACCGGCAAAGTTGGCACGTATGTAGGTATCGCGTTCCCTGCCACCACCAAATTTATGGATGGCTTCGCCCTGGGCGTTGCTTACTATAACCAGGTCAAGGGCAAGGATGTCAAGGTTTTAGGTTGGGATGTCAAAACCCGCCAGGGCCTGGAAGTTGGCAACTTTGAATCCACCGACGATGGCCGCAAGATGGGCGAGCAGTTGATGGACGAAGGTGCTGACATCATCATGCCTGTTGCCGGACCGGTTGGTTTGGGCACACTGGCAGTGATGGAAGAACGTGGTTCTGGCATGCTCATCGGCGTTGATAACGATTGGTCCAAAGCCAATCCCGACAAAGCCGCTTTCATTCTCTCCAATGCTATGAAGAACATGGATGTCTTTGTTACCGAGACCATCGGACAGGTTATTGATGGTTCCTTCAAGGGCGAAAACTGGATTGGCAATCTGAAGAATGGCGGCGTTGGCCTTTCTTACGGTTCCAAGCTGGGCGATTCCGTTCCCGCTGAACTGAAAGCCGAGATCGAAGCTTTGATCCCGAAACTTGAAGCTGGCGAAATCAAGACTCTTCCCGAAGGCGTTTATTAAGTCAAACTTTTCTAAAAAAAAGGTGCAGGGCCAACCAGCCCTGCACCTTTTTTGTTACTTGTTCAGACTGTCTTAAAGCCTGTGAATTTATATTTTTCCTTGTGGTAGAATGAAAAAAGTTTTTTCAGGCTTGAAATTGCGTAATAATCCATCTCTTAATCCGAGGTAATCATGGAACCAGTTCTTGATTTGCGAGGCATCACAAAAAGATTCCCTGGCGTTCTGGCAAATGACCATATATCCATAGATTTGATGCGAGGTGAGATTCATGCCTTGCTCGGAGAAAATGGCGCAGGTAAGACTACGCTCATGAACATTCTCTACGGACTGTATAAACCCGATGAGGGTGAAATCTTTGTAAAAGGCAAGAAATTAACCATCGGCACGCCAAACGATGCCATTCGGGCTGGGGTCGGCATGGTTCACCAGCACTTTATGCTCATCCCGGTTTTTACCGTGACTGAGAATGTTATGCTGGGCGATGAATACCTTAGAGCGGGTGCGTTTTTGGACCGCAAAAAAGTGGCCAAAAGGATCGAGGAAATATCAGAGCAGTATAACTTGCAAGTTGATCCGGCTGCTTATGTAAAAGATTTACCTGTGGGAATTCAGCAAAGGGTCGAGATCATCAAATTGCTATTCCGCAATGCAGATATCTTGATTCTGGATGAGCCGACGGCAGTGTTGACGCCGCAAGAAGTAGACGAATTGTTTAACATCATGAAAAAATTGGTTGAACAGGGCAAGTCTATTATCTTGATCACCCATAAACTGCGTGAAGTAATGGAATTTGCTGATCGAACCACTGTTATCCGTGGTGGTAAGGTGGTTGGGACAACCAGGCAGACTGAGACAAATCAGCTTGAATTGGCCTCTATGATGGTTGGCCGGCAAATCGAATTAAATGTTGAAAAGAAGACTGCAGATGCCAGAGAAACTGTGTTGGCGGTGAAAAATCTAAAAGTGCTGGATTCTCATCACCAGGTGGCAGTTGAAAATGTTACATTTGATGTGCGCGCCGGGGAAGTACTGGGGATTGCTGGTGTGCAGGGGAATGGGCAGACAGAATTAGTACGGGCCCTGACGGGGTTGGATCATGCCGTGGAAGGAAAAATCAACCTGTTAGGGCAAGATATTACCCATGCGACGGTCAAACATATTACCGAGATTGGTACAGCGCATATTCCAGAGGACCGTCAAAAAGATGGGCTGGTCTTGTCTTATTCAATTGAAGACAATCTCATCTTAAACACCTGGTACAAAGAGCCCTTTTCTCATAATGTCATACTTCAGCGAAAAGTAATTCTTGATAACGCCCAACAGCTGGTTTCAAATTTTGATATCCGCACGCCCAACTCCCAGACTGCGACGAGCACCCTCTCAGGTGGTAATCAGCAAAAGGTGATTGTTGCGCGAGAATTTTCGCGGCCAATCAAAATGCTGGTCGCTTCTCAACCGACACGTGGGCTGGATGTTGGTTCCATTGAATATATCCACAAGCGGATCATTGAAAAACGCGATGATGGTTGTGCTGTTCTGCTTGTTTCAACAGAACTGGATGAAGTAATGCAGCTTTCAGACCGGATTGCTGTAATGTTCCGGGGACAGATCATTGCGATTGCAGATGCAAAGACAATCACGCGAGAGCAGATTGGCTTATTAATGGCGGGTATTGTGCCGGAAGCAAACTAATCCTGTTGGGAAGATCAGGGTATCAGCATGACAAAAACTGAAGAAACAAAGCAAAAACAAAGTAGTTTCTCGATATTTTTGGAAGAACTCAGCCGTAATTCCATGACCGTAACAGTCCTGGCGATCGTGACAGGCTTGCTGGCGGGAGGTTTGATCGCTGCCGTAACGACGGAAGGTGTTTATGCAGCTTTTCGGATTTCCATCTTCGATGGGCTGAAAGCCGGATTGACGGTGTTTTGGGATACATATCGGGCTCTGTTTACAGGGTCCGTGGGCGTTCCTGCCGATATATTCAACGCACTGCGCTCTGGCAATGCATCGGCGATCAATAAAGCCTTCACGCCATTTTTTGAATCTCTGCTACAGGCTACCCCGTACATATTCGCTGGTCTGGCTGTGGCGCTTGGGTTTCGAGTTGGCTTGTTTAACATTGGGGCTGAAGGGCAGTTGTTTATCGGCGCTTTGGGCACGGTCTGGGTGGCGACAACACTTAAGGGCCTGCCTGCGCTGGTGCATATACCGCTTGCGCTTCTGGGGGGGGCGATTTGTGGTGGAATTTGGGGCATGATCCCTGGTTGGCTTAAAGCTAAAACCGGGGCACACGAAGTGATCAATACCATTATGATGAACTACATTGCCTTCCGGTTAAGCGAATATATGCTGAACGGGATTCTTCGAGACCCGAATAAAAGTACTCCCATCAGTGCACCGATTGAGAAAAGCGCCTGGTTGCCCCGTTTTTTTGCCGATCCAAATCGTTTTCATGCCGGTTTTTTCATAGCCTTGTTGATGGCCTTCCTGGTTTACTGGCTTTTATTCAAAACCAGTTGGGGTTTTGAACTGCGCACAGTCGGCTTGAACCCCAATGCGGCACGTTATGCTGGAATGAACATTGTCAGAAGCACCGTAATAACCATGTTCCTATCGGGCGCGTTGGCAGGCTTGGCAGGTGCAAATGAAGTCCTGGGCGTCAATCATAATCTGGCGGTTGCATTTTCTTCCGGTTATGGGTTCGATAGCATCGCCCTGGCGCTGCTGGGTAATAGTCACCCATTTGGGGTTGTTCTGGCAGCATTATTGTTTGGCTTCCTGCGCAATGGAGCTATTCAAATGCAGTTGACAGCCGGTATTCCAATCGATATTATTTCGGTGTTGCAGGCATTAATTCTTGCCTTTATCGCAGCTCCAGCGATTATTCGCACGATGTACCGATTAAAAGAACCAAAAACCACAGAAAAGCCCCTGATTGTGACAACGTCGGGAGGAAAGTAACCATGACACAGACAAACGCAATTGTATCTAAAAATTACGAATATATCTCTCCAACACGCCGCGTGGTCATGGGTATTATTTTCTTGACCCTTTCGCTGGGGATCTGGTTTCTGTTTTCGCGGACGGTGACAGCAGATGTGAAAACGACTTTCTCTTTGTATCCCGGTGGATCGAAGGTGATTGTGCCAGATTGGGTATTTCTTACTCAGCCCGTGCTGAACATGCTTGCCTTCGCCGGAGCCCTGCTGGGATCTTACCAGCTGGCGCGCGGGTGGGGCCGGTATACCAATACCATGCTAGGGGTAGTTTCGGGCTTGTTTATTTTTTGTTTTTTGGCCTGGGGAGCGTCTGGCTCGAGCTTAAATCTGGCGGGCTTACTAAAGGTGGCAGTTGTGCGGGCGGTTCCGCTGGTTCTGGGAGCCTTTGCCGGAATTCTGTGCGAGCGATCGGGAATTTTTAACATCGCGATTGAAGGGATGATGTTAACGGGCGCGTTTTGTGCAGCTTTGTTTGGCAGCCTGGTGAATATCTGGTTTGGCCTGTTCATGGCAATTTTTGCTGGAGCGTTGATGGCATTGGCGCTGGCAGTTCTGGCGATCAAATACAGGGTTGACCAGATCATCGCGGGGACGGTAATCAATATTTTTGCGACCGGTATTACTTCATTCATGTCGGCAAAGTTTTTGCAAAAATATGAGGCGCTCAATAACTCTGGGCGTTTCGGGACATGGGATATACCTTATCTGTCAAAAATCCCATTTATAGGGCCAATATTTTTTAGCCATAACATGTTCATTTATGCGATGTTCATCTTTGTAATTGTGCTGAGCGTGGCGTTGTTTTACACGCGCTGGGGATTGCGTACCCGTGCGGTGGGCGAGCACCCCAAAGCGGCTGATACGCTTGGGATCAATGTCAACAAGACGCGCTATATTTCAGTGCTCATGGGTGGTATGATGGCGGGGTTTGCAGGCGCTTACTTTGTGCTCGGTTCGGTAGGGCGCTTTGATGAAGTAATGACTGCTGGGCGTGGGTTCGTTGGCCTGGCCGCAATGATTTTTGGTAACTGGAATCCGCTTGGATCATTGGGCGCGGGAATGCTGTTCGGGTTTGCTGATTCGCTGGCATCCAAGCTGGCAATTCTTAAAGTGCCCATTCCCAATAAGTTTCTTGAGATGGGACCTTATATTGTCACCATGGTTGTGCTGGCGGGTGTGGTAGGTCGAGGTCAGCCACCTGCGGCTGGTGGAAAGGTCTACGAAAAAGAATAAACAGAAGATCAAAAAACATCCCCGCGTTGAGGGATGTTTTTTGATCTGGTAACCAGAGAATGTTTGATGGAGAGTGGCAGCTAACCTGAATAATGGAGAATAGTCACGGTCGGGTTTTGCGCGCCTTCGGATCGGGTCGTTGGTTTGCCCCGCAAGTGGTTATTTTTGCGCTGTCTTGCGCAAAAATAACCACAAAAACAACCTATTCCAACCTTTTTTATTAGAAATTCGGGTAAACATTATTGACTTTACTAACTTACTAGGCGATTGGGTATTTTCCGAACTCTTCAACAGCATCCACCATAGCCAGGATATTTTCTGGCGGGACTTCATCCATGATGGTGTGGACTGAAGCCACCATATATCCGCCGCCAGGTGCCATAATGTTTATGACGCGCTTGACTTCATCGCGTACTTGCTCGGGGGTGCCACTTGGCAAAATTCGATGGGTATCCACTGCGCCGCAGAAAGTGAGCGCGTTGCCAAAACGGCTTTTTAATTCCTGTAAATTCGACATTTTCCCTGCTGAAGTCTGGATCGGGTTGAGGATGTCAACGCCGATTTCAATAAAATCGGGGATTAGGTCAAAAACATCACCGTCAGTATGGAAAAATACTTTGGCTTTGGTTCGCTCCTTAATGTAAGCAATATAATCGGCATGGATGGGTTTGAGGATTTTTCGATACATTTTTGGAGACATCATCAGGCTATTTTGCGTGCCGATATCATCACCGATTTTGATAATATCCAAATTATCCCCGGCGGCATCCAGAAAATGCCCCATCAGGGTTTTACAAAGTGAGGCGATCTTGTTTAGCAGCGCCTCTGCAAATTCGGGGTCGAGTGCAAGATTGACCAGAAATGTGTCCATGCCTTGCATGGCAAAAGCGCGTTCTAGTGGAAAAAGTAACCACGGGGTGCCAATACTGGCATATTCGTTTTGCTCTGCCAATTTTTGAGCCTGCTCCCTGACGTGCGCAACGCGGCTGGGGTCATCCATATCTGGCCAGGGGTAATTTTCGATGTCGTTCAGGGTCTTCGCGTCTTTCATAGGGTGAACGCCTGGGAACCAAACACCAGGTTCCACTTCGCTTTGGCCACTGCCCCAATCGTCCATGAAGGGGCTGTGTTCTGGGCGTTTACGATTCCGCTCGTAGACCCATTGTGGATATAAATCCAAAATTCCGCGTGCATCGCCATGCAAGCGTTGGAGAATAGCTTCATCAGGAAGAACCGTGCCGAGCTCGGGCCAATCGTAAATATACTGTTCTGGCGATGCGTGTCCCAAGAGCTTCTTTAGAGCCTGGTAAGGTCTCATCTTCATGCTGGTGGTATTACTTGTGCCAATAATAATGGGGACTCGATCCGGTTCCTGATGGTTAATTGTAGTTAATACACGTTCTCTGGGGGATAGTGGCATTTCGACCTCGTTCTTCAGGATTGAATAATTAAAAAATTATAGCATAATGTGATAGTGGATAGACGCTAACCATCAACGTAACATTTTCTTTTGATGCATTGTGAAACCCCGAAAGCGTATTGTATTACAGCAAATCGGTATTAATCATCAGATCTATTACGCGTAAATGAAGGGAAATAGTGTGGCTTGCTCCACAAAAATATAATCCCCATCTATCTGGGAGTGTTCTATCGATTAGCTAATTCACCCCGCGAGTAAATACGCAAACCGGGCGGGAATTAATGAACTGTGATAGCTGAAAGGGTAAAGTGACTGTATACTACCGCTCTGTGAGCGTGGTAAATATCACGTCTGGCAAACCCTAAATTTGTGAGGAGCGAAAACATGAAAAAATTTTCCAACGTGTTTGTTTTGATGCTCGTTGCTGCCATGCTGCTCCCGGCTTGTGGCACTTCTACGGATGCCGCACCTGACTGTCGAAGTACGGCTATCTTCTGTGTTGGCATGGTCACCAATCTCGGCAAGCTTGATGATAATTCGTTTAATCAATCCGCCTGGGCTGGCGTCGAACAGGCCAGGAAAAACTTGGGCAGCATAGGCGAGCATATCGTAACTACGGATACGAAGGATTACGATAAGAATATCTCTACTTTTGGGGAGTCTGGGTATGATGTGATCGTAACCGTTGGTTTTGCGCTGGGCAAGGCTACCGTCAAGGCGGCTTCCGCTTATCCCAATACTAAATTTATTGGTGTCGATCAGAACCAGGCCCAGGATACAGACCAACCCATTCCTGAAAATCTGGTAAGGCTGGTGTTCGCTGAAGATCAGGCTGGCTTTTTGGTTGGGGCTCTTGCTGCTCAGATGTCCACGTCCAGAAAGATCGGCGCCGTGTGCAGTACCGATGAAGTCGCATCGATCTGGCGGTATTGTGAAGGTTTCAGAGCCGGCGCGGCTTATATTGACCCATCCGTGGAAGTAACTGTTACTTATCACACCGATATCACTTTTGATGAAGCTTTCTTCGATCCAGTCTGGGGAGCGGCTACAGCCAAGTCAATGATGGATGCAGGCATCGACGTGATCATGGGCGCCGGTGGTGAGGCTGGTAACGGAGCGATCAGTGCGGCAGCCAAGCAGGATGTCTATGCTCTTGGTTTCGATGATGACAAGTACTACAGCTTGCCTGAAGTACGAAAAATGCTGCTTTCCAGTGCCATGAAAGTCATCACACCAGGCGTGTTTAATCTGATCAAGGCCGCGAAAGATGGCCAGTTCCCGGGTGGTACAAATTTCGTCGGCACGATTGATTACGCACCGTTTCATGACCAGGCAAGTAATGTCCCGCCGGATGTAAAAGACACGATGAAGGAAATTGAAAAAGGTCTAAGAGATGGCTCAATCCTGACCAATGTGGAGCCTGAAAAGCCATAAGCATTCCCGACCTCTCTTTACCGAAAAAAATTAATATTCATTGCTTTGTTTCTGTTTTATAATTCTGACACAAACTGCCTTTCGCGGATTCCATCATTTCTGATAATCTCTATGCTTCAATGCCCTTCCTGTCTGGGAACAGACAAACAGATCAAGGTTGGAAAAAATCGCTCCGGCAGTCAGCGTTACTGGTGCAGACTTTGCGGCGATAGGTATACACCTGTGCCTTGCTTGAATGGGTACCCGAATGATCTGCGCAAAAAAGCCATTTTGATGTGTCTGGAAGGCCATACGTTTCGTGCCATCGCACGCAAGCTGGATATCAATCATCAAACGGTTGTCAATTGGATCAATGCCTATGTAGTTCAATCGGCACGGGCAATTTATAAACGTCCCAAAAAGTAGAAAAGTGAACATATGTCAGGTTCAGGGATGAACCATCTCAGCGGGTTTAGACATTTTCGAAAAAAAGTTGACTCGGAAAACTGATTGTGCTACCTTAGTAACATGCTAATGAGTAACATCCTTCCCGAGACTGCTGAGTGAATCTTTCCCAAGAAAAACTGTTGCCATAATGTCAGCCACGGCGCAGTTTTTCTTTAATATATTCGGGTATTTCTTGAATCTATTTAAATGTTTGGGAGGAAAAATGGGAAAAACGAAATCTTGCAAATTCTTGTCTGTGTTTGGGACGTTGGCTTTGTTGGTTGTGATGCTGATTAGCGGATGCGCTCCGTCTCAACCAACGAAACCTGTTCCGGCGGACCCCACCCAGGTTCTACAGCCTACCACATCTCAGGCTGGAACCGAAGCTGGAGCTGGAACGTCAACCATTACCATCGTCATACCTGAAGATCCGCCTAATTTCAACCCAGTAATTGCTGACTCGGGCTATGATGCGTTGGTAATGCATATGGTTTTGTTGGGCATGACTGCCATTGATCCGGAAGGCAAGGTCTACCCGGTGCTGGCTGCCGAGCTGCCAACATCGGAAAATGGTGGTGTGGTGATCAATCCGGATAGCGGAACCATGGATGTGATCTGGAAAATGCGTACGGATATTACCTGGGCAGATGGCAGCCCGGTGACCGCCGATGATGTGCTTTTTACCTATCAAGCCATTATTGATCCGGGCACTGGTGCGTGGATCCCGGGGATTGATTTGGTGACAGGTGTGGACAAAATTGATGACTACCAGTTTGTGGTTCACTTCAGCAGTGTTTACCCATCATATCTGACATTGTTTGGGAATAACCAGGTTGCAATCTGGCCAAAACATTATTGCAAAGCTGATCAGGGCTTCCAATCCTGGGACTGCGGTCGCAAACCGTTGAGTGATGGGCCTTTCTTGCTGGATGAATGGGTGACAGGCGACCACCTGACTTTTGTCCGCAACCCGAAGTATTTTGAGCAGGGTAAGCCCAATCTGGATAGGGTGATCATCAAGATCGTACCGGATGCAACTGTGCGCGAGACGATGATGCGCCAGGGCGATGCCGATGTGCTGATGTGGGCGACCGAGCAGGTTGCCGATAACTTAAAAAACGAGAGTAATGTCAAGGTCAGTATCAGCCCTACCAGCCGGTTTGCGATGCGTCTATATCTCAACCTGGCGGCTAAAGGCACAACTGACCCGGTTGCAAGCCCAAACCCATTTTTTTTAGATGTGCGTGTAAGGCAGGCGATCCGTTCGGCGATTGACGTGGATGCTATTACTGCTACAGTCTGGCATGGGTTTGCCGTTCCAGTTTGGAGCGAGCTTTTCCGTCCGCCGTACAATACGTGTAACATTCCGCGCCCAAAATTTGATGCGGAAGCTGCCAAGGCTTTACTCGAACAGGCCGGTTGGGTTGATACGGATGGCGATGGCATTCGCGAATGCAAAGGTTGCAAAACCGCCCGTGATGGCGAGAAATTTAAATTCGATTTACTCACTTATTCTGAGTACGGCGAACCGCTGACACTTACCCAACAGTTAATTGGTGAGATGCTCAAGAATGTGGGTATCCAGGCAGATTTGACACAATCCCAAGGAAGCGTGATGTGGGCTGATACTTCCAGCGGTGGGATCGAACAGTCTGGTAATTTTGATATTGATTTATACGATGACGGTTATTTCGGGAATGATCCCACCGATTTCATTTGGAAATATTACAACTCTTCGGCATCCGTGCCCGATCAGGGTTGGAACATTGGGCGCTGGAATAACCCGCAAATGGACGATCTACTTAATCAGGCCTATACGTTGGATGAAAAAGTACGTCAGCAGGCTTTCTGCGAGATGGCGAAATTGTTGGACGCGGAACTTCCACAAATTCTGTTGTTTTCGACGCTTAACGCGGATGCTTATTCGACACGGTTGAGCAATATCCAGGCCAATATCAACAGTGTGGTGAGTTGGAACTCCGCGGATTGGGAGCTGGTCAAATGATGCAGCCGGGGACCGGGAATAAAGCCGGTCCCCAGGCTATCAATCGTTCCGAATATTGCAAAGCTGGCGCTGAAATTTAGCCGGTAGGAGTCCATATTTCGTAGGAGTAGATACGCGTGGCTCTGAGTTAGTACTGGAATTATCGAAAGGTGGTCAATTGACTCATTATGTTGCTCGCCGGCTGTTGCAGGCTTTGATCATGATGTTCTTGCTCAGTATCCTGTTTTTTGGGCTGGTCAATCTGGCTCCGGGTGGACCGTTGGCCGGATATGGTCAGTCGCGTCGCATTCCGGCTGAACGGGTATTGATCCTCAAGCGACAATTGGGCTTGGACAAACCGATCCCGTTTCAATATTTGGTCTGGCTGGTAGGTAATGATTGGATGAAGGTGGACCTGAACGGTGATGGTACTCCGGATGGTCCCGGTACGCGTCGCGGGGTTTTCCGTGGTGATTTTGGTTATTCGTTCCGCACCCGCCAACCGGTTCTTGATGAAATAAATATTCGCCTGCCGAATACTATTTATCTGATGACAATCACAATGGTGGTGGCAATCAGTATGGCTATTCCGATTGGGGTGCTGTCAGCCATCAAGCAGTATTCCATTTTTGATATTGCAGTTACCACTTTCGCATTTGCAGGCCAGGCTCTGCCGGATTTTTGGCTTGGGCTTATATTGATCATTATTTTTTATGTCTGGCTCAAAAACCCCCTGACTGGCGAACCCTTGCTGCCTGTGGGTGGAATATACACGATTGGCGCGCCTTTTTCGCTGGCAGATCGGGTTTCGCACCTGGTTTTGCCCGTTGCGGCGGGTGCGCTGGGTTGGTTGGCGTGGTACTCACGTTTTTTGCGTTCCAGCATGCTGGATGTGATCAATCAGGATTATCTTCGCACAGCGCGCGCAAAAGGGTTATCAGCGCGTAAAGTAATGTTCAAACACGCCTTGCGTAATGCGCTCATTCCGTTGGTGACGCTCCTGGCGCTTGACCTACCTTATATCTTCGGCGGGGCTGTTTTTATCGAAATGTTGTTTGCCTGGCCAGGAATGGGACTGCTGTATTACCAGGCCGCGCTCCAGCGTGATTATCCCATTCTGATGGCAGTGCTCATCATCGGAGGTATCTCGATTATTCTCTCCAACCTGCTGGCGGATGTACTCTATGCCTACCTCGATCCCAGAATCCGTTACTCCTGATGGTGATTGCATGAAACAACCAGCGCAAGAAAAGGCGCCCAACTTATCAAAAAGACATCAAGGAAACGAGACAACCTCATGGATCATCTGGAAACGTTTTCGGCGGCATCCGGGCGCCATGGGAGGCTTTTTTATTCTGGCACTGTTGATCCTGACTGTAGGGTTGGCTGGGCTTTCGCCGTACTATCCGGAAAAATCCAGCATGTCCGAGCGTTTTCAGACACCTTCCTGGCAGCATCCCATGGGAACCGATGCCCTGGGTCGTGATTTGCTGACTCGTATCCAGTACGGTGGGCGTATTTCGCTGTCGGTTGGGCTGCTGGTGGTAGTTATCACGCTCTCGATTGGCGTAACCGTGGGTGCGGTGGCTGGTTATGCGGGCGGCTTAGTGGACAACATTTTAATGCGGATTACAGATGCTGTGCTGACGCTGCCTTCACTGTTGGTGTTGATCCTGCTAAGCGCAATCTTACGGGAGATTGACATTCCTTTCATCGCGCATAACAGTGTCTTGACAATTGCAGTGGTGATTGGGTTGCTATCGTGGATGACTTTTGCACGTTTGGTGCGGGCGGCATTTCTGACTTTGCGCGAGCTGGATTTTGTAACGGCATCCCGCGCGCTGGGCGCCTCACCTTTTCGCATTATTACAAGTCATATTTTGCCAAATACAATTGGCCCAATTATCGTTGAATCTACCCTTGAATTGGGCTATGCCATCATCGAAGAATCCGGTCTGAGTTTTCTTGGATTCGGGATTCAGCCACCGACACCAAGCTGGGGAAATCTGCTAAGCAATGCCCAGGAGAATTTCATCCGTTACCCCTGGCTGGCCATTTTCCCTGGCATCATGATCTTCCTGACAATTATTTCGGTCAATTATATTGGCGATGGTCTGCGGGATGCTTTTGACCCGTATAAGGTTTTACAAAAAGCAGGAGAAATGTGAACGGCCCGTTTTTATATTGCACCAGACGCATGCTTTATTTAAGATTGCTTCGCATTGTAATTCTTTGACAAAGGAGTGTGTTAAATGCTTGCAGAACTCAAACCACTTGAACCCATCAAAACCCCATACCGCTTTCAGTACCTCACCAATGAGCAACTGAGCCAGCTTCAGGATGCTACTTTGAGTGTGATGGAGCGCACCGGGGTCAAGTTTCCATCGGATAAGGCGCTGAAGGTTCTGGCGGAACATGGCGCAAAGGTTGATTTTGAAAAGCAAATTGTTCGTTTTCCGCGGGATATTGTCATGAGATATCTGGCTAAGACGCCGCGTTATTTCAATATTGGCGCACGTAATCCCTTCTATGACTTTCATCTGGGAGATGGCAGTACCTATTTCACGACTGATGGCTGTGGAGTGGAGACGATTGACCTGGATACCCGTCAGCGACGGCCATCCTGTAAAGCCGACGTTGGTATGATGGCGCGTGTGGCCGATTATCTACCATCCGTTGCATTCTATTGGCCCATGGTTAGTTCACAGGAGAATGGTCGTACTGCTCCGCTGCATGATCTGGATGCTGGTTTCCGTAACACGCTCAAGCATATCCAGAGCGAAACAATCATGGGCGAAGCGGATGCTCGCTATGCACTGGAAATGTCGACGGTAATCGCGGGTAGTAAGGAAGAACTTCGCAAACGCCCCAATTTCTCACTGCTGGTTTGTACGATTGCCCCGTTGATCCAGGACAAGGATGGCATTGAAGGCGCCATGGTGTTGGCTGAGGCTGGTGTGCCGGTTGGATTTCTATCCATGCCTACCATGGGCACAACTGCGCCCGCCACATTGGCCGGGGCGTTGGCGATGGGTGATGCGGAAGTTATCAGTGCCACTGTGCTGATGCAGATGGTCGCCCCAGGCGCGCCAGTCTTCCATTCGATGATGCAGGCCTGGGCAGATCCAAGCTCGGGGAACTATGTCAGTTATCCCCTGGATGCACGTGGGCGTTATGCCCCGGTAGAAATGGCCCACAATTGGGGCATGCCCGCCCTGGGCGCATGCTATGGAACCGATGCGCGCGAGGCCGGTACCTGGCAATCCGGCTCAGAGGTGGCGCTGGATGCTTTTATGGTTGGGTTGACGGGGGCAGAGTTTGTAACGGGCATGGGATTGACACATACCTACACCCGCCTGTACCCCGAATCGCTGCTTCTGGATAATGATATTTATCAGAAAGCACGCCATTACCTGATGACGATGAATATCAACGACGAGACATTGGCGCTTGATACGATTGACGCTGTTGGTCCTGGAGGCCATTACCTGGCCCAGAAACATACTCGCAAGTACATGCGTGAATCGATGAAGCGAGGGCTTTCTCACCAGGTTGGTCCAGATGGTAAATATCGTGATCCGCGTGAGTATGCCATTGAGCAGACTCGCTGGATCCTTGACAACCATCATCCTGAGCCTGTTGAGGCTGAAAAGCAAAAAGAGTTGGAGCGCATCCTGGCAGCTGCTGATAAAGAATTGTGTGATTGAACGGGCGCTAGCGTTGCGTCCAACATATTAACATGCCAGCCATACCTGGCCATTTAAGGCATCCCGAAAGGGAAAAATCATGTCAAACAGTACAACCCCGTTACTGCAGCCGATTACCCCGGCATATCACCTGCGAATCCTGGATGATGCGCAGCTTGAGCAAATGAAATCTGCCACGCTGAAAATCTTGGAAGAGATCGGCGTGCACTGTCCTTCTGAGAAAGCCTTGAAAATCTATGCAGAACACGGTGCGAATGTCGATTTCAAGACACAGATTGTAAAAATACGTCCGCAGCTGGTTCTCGAATCGCTGTCTCATGCGCCACGTTTTTATACAATGGGGGCACGTTCATTGGCCTATGATTTGAAGCTTGACGGTTCCTGTACCTATATGGCGACCGACGGCTGCGGAGTGGAAGCGATTGATTTCGTGACCCGGCAGAGGCGCTCGTCTTGCAAGGATGACGTTGCTAAAATGGCGCGCATCTCCGATTACCTGACATCAATTGGTTTTTATTGGCCAGTTGTTAGCGCACAGGACTTCCCCGAGACAGCCCCGCTGCACGAACTTGATGCTTCGTTCAACAATACGCTCAAGCACGTCCAGAGCGAAACTATCATGGACGCTAAAATGGCGAAAAGCGCCGTTGAAATGGCGCGTGTGATTGCTGGGGATGAGAAAACCCTGCGTGAACGTCCACCGCTTTCGCTTTTGGTGTGCTGCATTGCCCCGCTGGGTCTTGACCGGGGTGGCATGGAGGCGGCGTTGGTCCTGGCTGAAGCCCGGCTTCCAGTAGGGTTCATGTCGATGGCGAACACTGGTTCCACGGGCCCTGCCACATTGGCGGGGACGCTCGTAACCGGGGATGCGGAAATCGTGGCTGCTATGAGCCTGGTCCAGATGGCCTTCCCTGGTGCGCCGATTTTCCACTCGTTGATGCCCGGGATCATGCATCCTCGCACAGGTGCTTATCTTGCCACAGCTTGGGAAGGCACACTGCTTTATCCGATTGGCGTGGAAATGGCCCATCAATGGGGAGTTCCCAGCCTTGCAGGTGTGTTTGCCACGGATGGGCAGGTTCCGGGGTGGCAGTCGGCCGGAGAAGCAGCTTCCTCGCTGTTATTGTGCGCCCTGGTTGGGGCAGAAACCGGCAGTGGCTTGGGTTTGCTCGAATCGTGCACACTGCTTTACCCGGAAGAAATCCTGCTCGATAACGATATCTATCAGCATGTCCGGATTGAAGCTGCCGGATTGGATACCAGTTCTGCGGCGCTGGCATTGGATGTGATCAGGGAAGTCGGTCCGCGCGGGGCATTTTTGCGCCATCGCCATACCCGCGAGAACATACGCCGGCGCAGTTTTTCAGAATTAACCATGCAGTCGAAAAAAGCAGATGGTCATCCTCCCGCATCCATTACGGGGTATCGTGACCCGATAGAAGTGGCGCAGGAAAAAGTCAAATGGATACTGGAACACCACCTGCCAGAGCCATTGGAACCTCATTGTCAGAAAGAACTCAAACATATTCTAAAAATGGCCGATAGGACTTTTGAGTAGCGGGGATAAAGGCGCTTATCTGTTGGGTTTCGTTAGTTCCATAACGCTACCCCACACACCAATTGTGGAAAATCGTTGGAATGATATTTCGGCAGCATCTTACTGGAGCGTCAGCTTTACTTATCCAGACTAAATTTTGGACTTACCAATCTGTGAATATGTATAGTGAAAGAAGGATTTTATGAGAGCGCAGGTTCAAGTGCTTTCGGCGGATGAACGTATTCAAATTCACGAGCGCAGCCTTAAACTGCTGGCCCCAAAGGGCAGCGGTGTGCGCGTGCTGTCTGAGAGAGGTCGTAATGTGCTGGCAAAAGCGGGGGCGGAAGTCAATGAATCGACGGGAATCGTTCATTTTCCACGCGCGTTTGTGGAAGAGTGCCTTAATCTGACGCCTAAGAAATTCAAGCTCGGTGGACGGCGTCCAGGCTGGGATCTGGACATGAACACTGGAACGTGTTCGCTGCTGGCGGATGGAGGTGCGGTTAGCGTAATGGATTGGGAAACCGGCGAGATCCGTCCTGGCAGCTTTGATGATTGGTTGAAAGCCACGCACTTGATTGATGCCCTCGACGATATCGGTATCTATTGGAATATGGTGGATGGTGGATTTGCCGCCGAATCTTTGAGTGACTATGTCTCGTACTGGCGCAATGTGTTCAAAAATTGTTCCAAGCACGTCCAGGATTCGACCGATTCTGCCGAAAAATCTCGGCTGCTGCTTGAAATTCTACAAATCACTTTTGGCGATAAGAAAACCATTCGTGCAACACATCCATTCTCGCATATTCTGTGTCCTATGTCGCCGTTAGTGATTGATGATACTTACACCGATGCCTACCTGGAACTCACTGGCTGGGACATTCCGGTCGCATTGATGCCTATGCCGCTGATGGGCGCGACTGGCCCAGCCAGCATGATCTCGAATGTGCTATTGGCCAACTGTGAGGCGCTGGCGATTCTGTGCCTGGTGCAAGCTGCAGAACCAGGCACTCCGGTTATTTATGCACCATTCCCGCAGACTATAGAACCGTATACCTGGCGCTACACTGGCGGCGCGGTGGAGAATTCGATTTTTGGCGCTGCGATGACAGAAATGGGACGTTATTATGGTCTCCCGGTTGAGGCTGCCACTGGTGGAACTGATCAATATTACCCCGGAGCCCAGGCAAGCTATGAACGCGCGATCAACTGGGCCCTTCCGACCATGGCCTGGCCGGATATTCTGGTAGGGCCAGGATTGTTTGGAGGCTCCACTATTCTATGCCTGGAACAAATGGTAATGGATGTTGAAATCTTTCGACGCAGTTCCCGGTTGTACCAGGGCATTCCGACCGATAGCGATCGCTGGTTGGATGAAATCATAGCCGATGCGGGGCCAGGCGGCAACTTCATGAAACAAAAATCCACCATGAAGGCTGTGCGTGATGGTAGGTGGTACCTGAGCAAGATGGGTTTCCACGATACTTATGAGAAGTGGAGAACTGCTGGAATGCCCGACATTATGGATGAAATTCAAGACATCACTAAAAATATATTAAAGGATTATCAACCGCTTGCCTTGAATGCTGACGCTGACCGGGAATTGGAACGGTTGGAGCGGCACTTCAGGGCATCTGATAGTAACCATACGTGAGGATTTTATGAAATTCATAGCGCAATTTCTTTCAGAAGATGAACAGAATCACATCCATGCTGAGACTTTGCATATATTGGCCGATGTAGGTGTTAAGTTTCATGGTGAAAAAGCCCTGCCGCTGCTGGAAAAAAGCGGTGCAAAAGTAGATTGGGATACCAAAATCGCTCGTATCCCCAAGGAGATCGTAGATGAGGCGCTGCGCGTGGCGCCAAAATCTTTTGTGCTCGGAGCGCGCAATCCGGTCCATAATTACGCTATGCCATCTGCTGTCACCCGCTATTGCATTGACGGGACCGCGGCCTTTGTGCTTGACTCGCAGAACGGCCAAAAACGTTATGGCACCAGTAA
The DNA here is from genome assembly GCA_903854805.1 of uncultured Anaerolineae bacterium. Next base: position 14,082 of record CAINXK010000074.1, on the reverse strand, counting down.
AGATATCGAAGATAGTTTGCGCATTTTTCAGCAAATGGATATGGGTGTTATGGCCTGGGCCCCGACCGTGGCATCGGACGCACCGGCTCATTCGCGCGTTTTGCACGAGTTTTTCGGGATCATGAGATCGACATCCAAGCATGGACAGCATGAAGTTCATCATTGCAGCCAAATACCTTACCTGGTGGAAGGGTTGAAGGCTGTGCTGGGCAGCGAAGATGCCATCCGCGAGAAAATGGATTATTCGCTTATTTATTGTCCGGTTGCTCCGTTGATGCATGATGGCGAAATGCTGGACGCTTATATTGAGTTGGGTAACTGGAATATGCCGGTCATGGTGTTGCCCATGCCTGTCAACGGTACAACCGGACCGGCCAGTTTGTTCTCCAATTTGTGCCTGGCTAATGCGGAGGCATTGTCATCCATCGTGGTCTTTGAGCTGGCGCATCCAGGTCGTCCGGTTATCTACAGCAGCGCCACTGGTTCTGTGGATTTTCGAAATGGGGCATACCTGGCTGGGACGCCTGAAATGGGGCTGCAATCTGCGGCGATGATTACAATGGGACGTTTTTATAATCTCCCGAGCTCATCAGCGGGGTGTTCGTCAGATGCCAAAGAACCTGGCGCCGAGGCCATTCTCGATAAATTAATCACCACCATCCCTCCAGTATCTGCCGGGGCCGATATTATTGTTGGGCTGGGGGAAATTGAGGGTGACCAACTGCTTATACTGGAGCAGGTGATTGTGGATAACGAACTTGCCCATCTCTGTGAGCGGTTGTACGCCGGCGTGGATGGGAGTGATTCTAAAAATCTGTACGACGATATCGCCAAGGTCGGGCCAGGAGGGCATTTCCTCGGATCCAAAAATACGCGCAAAGCAGCCAGAAGCGACGAGTTCTTCATGTCCAACCTGATGGACCGTCATCCCTATGAGTCCTGGATGGAATTGGGAAAACCTAGTATGTACAGGAATGCTCGTGAGAGGGTCAATGAGATCCTGACTGCGCCATTCGTGGACCCTCTGCCGGAAAATGTAATTGATGAACTTAACCGAATATTGCTGGCTGCCGATAAAGAACTAATTACGACAGCATGAATTATCACAGCTCTCTCAAATCCAAAGGAGAAAATTATGTCTGAAGAACTCTTTACCAAAATGGCCCAAAGTATTATTGATGGCGATTCAGATGCGGCCGAAGAACTCGCCAAACAATCCATCGCCGCGGGTATCGACCCATTGGCTGCCATTACCAAAGGTTTTGTGATCGGTGTCACCCAGGTTGGCGAAGCTTTTTCCTGCGGTGACGCTTTTTTACCTGAGTTGGTTATGGCGGGTGAGGCTATGAAAGCTGCTGTCCGCACACTGGAGCCAGAGATGGCCCGGCGAGGCAGTCAACGTGAGATGCTTGGGAAGGTTGTACTCGCAACCGTCGAAGGTGATATTCACGAGATTGGAAAGTCACTGGTAGGCACCATGTTGAGCGCCTCTGGTTTTGATGTCTTCGACCTGGGTGTGGATGTACCGTCTGCTAAAATCATTGCCAAAGCCAGGGAAGTGAACGCGGATATCATCGCCATGAGCGCCTTGCTGACCACCACCATGGTCAAGCAAAAAGAAGTTATCGAAATGTTGAAGAAAGAAGGCTTGCATGGCAAAATCAAGGTCATGGTAGGCGGCGCACCTGTAACACGTGACTGGGTGCAAAAAATTGGCGCAGATGGCTATAGCGAGGATGCGATTGGTGCTGTCAATGCCGCTAAATTGTTGATGGATGCGTGAAGTGTGGAGCCATTTTATTGGCGGAACAGCAAGTCCAAAAAAACAGTACTTCAAAAAGCAGAAGAATAAGGATGCAGTCCGATATATCGGATTCGTCTGGATTATTTTGGCCGAGTGTGCTTGAAATTTATTTCAAAAACCATCAATCAATACCCTGGTAATCAAATGGTTGCTCTTGAGTCCGCAGAAATTTGCTATCTAATTGCTTTTCCTGATCAAACTGAGACTCCCACCCCGGCTGAGCAGGTTAAGGGGCTGAAAAATGCTCCTTATTTTCAGCCGGTGGATATTCACCTGCACTTGCTTGGGCAGGAAGTGCTTATGCTGGATGATGTCTTGGTTACGATTTTGCGGCAGCGGTATGATGACCGTGTGCAAATAATCGAGTGCCGTTTCAAGCTGGCGGATATTCTAAGTGAAGCGGCGATTTTGCGCCGACAGCAAATTGAAAACAAACTTCAAGAATGGGCTATTCCAGAGCAATACCGCCAGAACAGCATGTTTGAAGTCTATGTCATCCTGCTTGTTCAGGATAATGTGGGTGTGCCGGATGAATTTATCAATTTATACGCTGATACACTGGCTCGTTTCGTCCGTTCTCAGCGGGAGATACTGGATTCTTCGGTCATCGATGATATTTTTGTTTCCCGCATTCGCTATTCTAAGGGTGATCTGACCCTGGTGGATTGGGAGGCGGCCCTGATTTTTGCATCAGGTGGGGATTTTCAATCAGATATTGAACTGTTGAAGATTGGGAATTACCAGCTATTGCGCTATCGCATGCTGGGACAATCCATTGAAGATATCCTGCGAATCATCAATGCAGATTTCAAGCGTGGTAAACAGTCGTTGTGGTCGCCAACACAGGGAAAACTGCGCGATATTGTCAATCATCGTCTGGAGTTGATGCTCGATTTTGAACATAATGAGCAGAATCTGCTTTTCATAGGTGATTGGTATACCGCCAAGTTGTATCATCTTATCAGCGATGAGTTTTACCTGAACCACTGGAAAGAAGCGGTTCAGACCAAACTTGACAATCTCGAGAACATAATCAACACGATCCAGGAAAACTTTACGTTGTCATGGCGTGGACTGATGGAAAATGTGCAACTGGCAGGCTGGTTACTGCTTTTGGTAGGTTACTTCATCCTATATTTTATGGATCTGTCATTGAAGAAATAATCTAAAATAAAACGTGATTCTTAGTGTTCGTGATTAAACCGATTCGTAGAACTTGCGAAGAGGTTATTCCACCAAGCGGAGAGTTTCCTGGCATCGGAAAACTCTCCGGTGAGTCAACATCTATTATTTAGCCTGCCTTGGCTGGTATCAAATTGCGCGATAGAATCGAAACAAATAATGATGGTTACTGACCAACGGGGGATATTTAGGTTTTCAGCCTATAGTATACTGAAAACCTAATGTTTCGTCATAAACAACAAACCCTGACCTATTTACTGTAATCGTCGATCGCTATGGTCTAAGAGTTCGGGGTTGACGCACCACCCCAATCAAAATACGGTTACAGCTTGGGGGGCGAATCGGAGCTTTGTTTTTGTTATAATAAAGCTGTCAACGAAAGGAAAAAAATGCAACAAAAAACATATGTGTTATTTTCGCTCATGACTGCACTCGCTCTGCTTTTGAGCGGCTGTGCTCAACCCACTCCCGATGTGGCTGGCATATCTACTGCCGCCGCGCAAACGGTGGAAGCACGTTTTACCGCCCTGGCAGCTGCATCCACGGCAACACCTGTGCCTGCCACCGAAACCCTGGTAACACAGCCTGCCAGCGATGCTGGGACACCTGCAGGAGTACTACCAACCGAAACCGCCACACCTGCACAGCCAGCTTCCGGCGGGAGCAGCAACGGCAAGGCCTGTTTTGCGATGACCTTTTTGGCAGATGTTACCATTCCAGATGGCAAGATTGTCGCACCTGGAGTCAGTTTTACCAAGACCTGGCGTGTCCGGAACGATGGAAATTGCGTTTGGGATCAGAAATATTCACTCGTGCTTGATAAGGGCGATGCTCTTAGCACCGTGACATCATTTCCCCTCACCAGGGTCGTCAAACCGGGTGATAGCGTTGATTTATCCATAGAGATGCTTGCGCCCACGACAGCTGGAGATTATGCCGGTTATTGGCACATTATCACGCCTTATGGCGGTGCCATGGGAGTTGGCAGTTATAACCAGTCCTTGATTGTGCAGATTAAGGTCAGTGCAAAACCCGATCGTGACTTCGGCGTTGTGAGCGTTGTCTATGATTACACCCGTCGACCCCAAAAGGGTTGCGGAAGCGATGGGGCTGAATATGATTTTTCAGCAACCATCACCGTCAATGGACCCGGCGAAATCAATTATAGATGGGATCGTAATCCCTTTGACGGGACGATCGTTGGGGGAGTTTTGAAGTTTTCCGAGGCAGGTTCAAAGACTGTAAATTGGACATGGAGAATGACCATGGGCCATATCGAGGAAATCGACCGGTGGGTAGCGATGACGACCATCGTCGGTACCAAGGAAACACAGTACAGCAGGATCTTGTTCAAATTCACCTGCACGCCCCCCTAGTCTTACCCGCCAGGATTTAATCAATGATCCCGCAAATTTCAAATAAGAAACCTGCGGGGTCATTCTTTTAATGTGTGTGCATTAAGGTTTTATCTCAAATAACGCTCCGGCACTGGTCCCCTGAACTTCTGGGAAGTAAGCTTGCCAGGCATGTGCTGGAAGAACGTGGTAAATGCCAGCCAGGGACGGTATCAGCGAATAGGTTAATTCATAGGTTCCGGCGGGAAGATAATCTGCACTCCACGAGATATGGCTGCTGTAGATTTGTGGTTGATTGAAATACCACCAACCCCAACCTTCGCCAAATGGATCAGATGGGTCGAACTGTGCTTGTACACCCTGATTTTGTTCACCTTGTTGACTGGTTTTGAGCGTGGTATCAAGGATGTCTGAACCTGCGGGGATGTAATCCTGCACCATCAGGTAGTAAGCATCGTTTGGAAGGGTGAGTGTCAATTTAACGGTTACCTTTCCACTCTGATCAGCTTTCATCTGGTAAGCTGTGACCGGCTGGCAGGTGCCGCTGTTGCAGTCGATGAACTGGCGACTGATGGCAAGGCCGCGCTCGATGGCTGGCGCTGTTTCCGCCGGACGGTCGACTGTCAGTGCGGCGCGGTAGTATAGTTTTCCTGTACCATCCTGTTTGCTGATCAGCAAGGAGTTGGCACCGCTCAAGTTTAACTGCGTCAGAGCTGCGCTGGCGTTTATCGTGGTCATATTCTGGGGCCCAGAAGCCTGGCCTTGTGCCAGAGGAGTACCGTTCAGTGTAGCCGAGAATGCAAAGTTACCCTGCAATTCTCCACTGGAGCGCATGTATTTACTGAGAGCCATAATCACCCAGGCGGTTTCGTACGAAGAAGCCCAGCGTCCTCCGGCATCACGTTGAGATGCCAGATAGCGGACTGCATCGGCTGCCAGGGGTGTGGCAGGGTTACGCTCTGCCAGGGCGCTTACCACCACTGCGGTGGTAAATAAGGCGCTGCTTGGATTCATCCAATCACCCACAGTACTTTCCCAATGAGCACCGGTGGCAGTACGGATAGCACTGGCTTCAAGGTCGCCAAGCAAGCTGTTAACGCGTTCGTCGGTGGAAGAAAGCTTGTAAAGCGTCAACGCTAACATGGACTTGGCCCAAGGGTCAAGCCTGGCGCGGTTTTCATAAAGTGTAGCCGGCAGAGCGTTGAAGTTTTGCAGGTCTCCGCTTTGCGTAAGAACATAACAATAAAAGACTGCTCGATTAAGCTTTTCCGATTGATCGATCCAACCTGAATCATTGTTGGCAAGGCTGGTAAAGGGTTCGGCACTGGCAAACAGGTAAGCGCGCCCAGTTGAGAGTACCTCGGCGATATCGAAGCCGTCCAGGTTAAGTGTGCTTTCTGAAGCCAACTGCAAACCCAGCAGGACATAGGCCGTCAGGTATGGGTCTGTTTTTTGGCTGGAGTTTGTCCAGCGCCAGCCACCATCATCGCTTCGGAAGGTCATCAGGCGGTGTAGATCTGTCACCAGGTTGTTTTGCAGACGGGCAGTCAGCTCCTGATCATCAATGCCGGATTCCTTTAGGGCGTTATAGGTGGCCAGGTTGGGCAGGAGTGTGGAGATAATTTGCTCACTGCTCCATGGTTGCTCGGATGTATCCAGGGCTTTCAAGGAGCCCAAAATGGCAGCAGCCAGTGATGGTGAGATTTCCACTTGTAAGTTGGCGTCTAAAGGCTGGAAACTACGCGGCAGGCCGATGATTTCCTGGCGATTGGATATTCCAGTTAAGATGCCAGCCGTGGAAAAAGTTTGCGGTGCGGCATACCGTAAGACTGGGATAGGGCCATCATCGGGGCGGGATGCATCCTGTAAGTTGCCTGCTTTTACCTGGAAAATGGCGTCTACCGTATCGCCATTCTGCACCAACCCGGTCCAGGCTACTCGGACCCGACCATTAGCAGGGATATTGACTTTTTGTTCGGCCAGGGCCGGGTCATCTAGCGTCAATCCTAGAGCTTGCAAGCTGACAGTTGCATCCAGGGCCTGGCTGGTTGTGTTGTTAACCATGGCGGCCAGTTCAGCGTGGTCACCAGTCACCAGAAAGCGTGGGGTCTGTGGGCGGATGAGAAGTTCTTTGCTGGTTAGAACCCGAACGCGGGCCTGCCCAACCTTGGTATCTTTCGTTAGACCACGGGTATCGATTTCCCAGGTGGTCAGGTTGTCGGGGAGGGTCAGCGAAACATGCGCCAGGCCGAGAGCATCGGTCAGGATGTCAGCTTTCCAGTAGGCTGTATCGGGGAATTTACTGCGCAGGGTCAGTATATTACCGCCTCCTCCGCCACCCCCTCCGCCGCCAAAATTGAGCAGCCTCCGGGTATAGACAGCGGCCGTCAGGCCGGTGCGTACGCCCAGGGGCTGGATATCATAATAAGCTGGGATGATATCGACTGAATTCGGATCGGCCAGTGCCAACGCAGCCAGATCGACGACAGCCATTGAAAACTCAGCCTGAACAGGCTGGCCTTTTGAATCGCTGACCTTTAGGTCCAGGTTGATGGTATCGCCGGGTTTTGCTTTTTCTGGAGTAGCTTTTAATTCGACATTCAGGGTAAAAGCGGATGGTTCTACCGGAAGATTAAGATAGCCCTGGCGAAAATCGACGTTCTGGGAGCCGAGCAGCGTGGCTGAAACGTACACGTTGGGCGCCGAGTCGTCGCTGAGCGGTAGGTTAAATTTGTAACCACTGGCTGGGATCGTGACCACGTCCACTGATTTGAATGTGCTGCGCTCGGTTGTCAGTAGTGCCAGAACTGGCGCGTTGAATGGGTTGGGTATAAAAACCTCGGCGGTTTCGCCGGCTTTGTACTTATCCTGGTTGGCTGTGATCTGGATTTGCTGGAAAGGTAGATTTGGCCATTCCGCATTTTCCCCACCTGTAACCCAGATGATGGTCTGGGTATGTGCCTTGCCAGATGTTACATCCAGTACATAAGTGCCCGCATCTGGGGGTGTGAATGTGACGCTGGCTTTGCCATTCGCTCCGCTGCTAATTGTGCGGCTGTCGACTGGCGTATAAATGGGTTTAAAGTTGAAATCGCCGAATAATCCATCACTACGTTCCCAGCGGATTTTTTCAAAGGCAACATTAAGGGGCTGACTGATGGGATTTTTGTCCCAATCCACACTCAAAAGATCGAAACCAAGTGGCAAGCCGGCTTGTCCCACCCAGGCATTTGGACGAACGCCGACATAGAAGCTCTCAGGGTGCAGGGTGATGCTCGCGCGTGCACTTACAGGGAATCCGCCAGATTCACTGGCGCTGATTTCCAGGGTAATTTCTGTTGTATCGCCCACGTTAAGATCATTAAACGGAATATTGAATGTGCCATCTGCGGCAGTACGACTATCGCCACTTTGGTAAATATTCCCAAACTGCCCATCGCTCGTGGAAAGCCAGCGCGAACTTTGAATTCCAGTGTTATATCCCGGTATAGAGAAGTAAGACTGGCCGGTGTATAAGCGCCATGTGAAGGGTAGATCTGCCATAGCCGCCCCGAAAAAATACTCAGCTTTTACGTTGGCGGTAATTTGCGTACCGCTCATGCCCGGATCGGGGCTGAGGCTCACAGATAGGTTGATCTCAGGTTTGCGATAGTCGGCGACTTGGAAATACAAGGACCCGTTATTAAGGTCATTGCCAGCGCTGGCCACGGTAAGGTTGTAGTCACCAGGCTCGGCATTTGCAGCGAGTTTATACTCACCATTGAAGCTGCCGTAACCGGAAAGCGTGACGGGTTGAGACTGGCCGATTTTCCCATGCGGGCCAGACCAGGTCAGGCTAAATTCTTTGATATCTGATGCGCTGTAGCGCCCATCGTACCAATTTTTTAAGATTCCACGATAATGAATTGTATCCCTGGGGCGGTAGACAGGTCTTTCTGTATATAAATAGACTTCCGGGCGGGCTCGGCTGGTATCAGAGCGCAGCCCAAAATCCCAGGGTGAGATGCCCTGGCCCCAATCTGAAGCGGCCACACCAAACTGGTCATCGCCCGGTTGCCCGAGTATGGCATAAATATTGCCATTATTCAACGGATTTGATATCTGGCTTTGCCACAGCCCGCGCTCATCGGTGACACCGCTGGCAAGGTTTCCGGATTTTTCGTCATATAGTCTTACCGGAATATTTGAGGCCGGAAGCTGGCTACGCAAATCGACGGCCCAAATCAGTACTTCACTAGGGCTGGCCTTGATGGTCACATTCAGGTTGCTAACCACCAGCGTGTGCAAGTTTGTGTTTCGAGTGGACACCTCGGGAGAATCAATGTTGATAAAATAGAAACCGGTTGGGAGCGGGTTGCTGCTCAGGTCGATGTCTACCGGCTGGTTATCATTGAGTGACAATCCTGGGTTCAGTGATCTTGTTTGCAGATCGGCGGGTGCAAAATTCTGTTTGAACTGGTAATCATTCTGGAAGCGCATGAAATCATCCAGAGAGAGCGTGCCGTGTGAAACAATAATAGTGTTTACATTAACTGCCTGGACGCTGATTCTGGGATCATCTGGACGGGTAAAAAGCGCTGGTAGGAATGTGCCGGTGGCTAGATCGGGTTGGGCGTCCGGCTCCGTAAAGCTGAAGGTGTAATCGCGTCCAAGTGTCTGACCCCAACGGTCTTTCAGATTGGGCGAAAAAGTGACTGTATAACGCTGACCTGGTTTAAAGTTGCCATTCAGGGTGAGAATATTCCCATCGAGATAATAATTGTAATAAACGGCCTGAGGGCTGATGCTTATAAGGGTCTGCAGTTCCGCATCGGTATAACGTGCCGGGGGGGCGTTGAAGGTGAAGTCCACGCTCATGGTGGGAGGATGTACCTGTCCATTGGGGAAGCTGGTTGTAAGCACGCCAAAGGCTGAGACAGTTTGATAATTAATCTGGGAAGGTGTGCCTAGCGAGGCACCACCCTTTGAGTGCGAACCTGTGCCAACGATCAAAGTGTAGTTTGTCTGGCGCTGGAGCAAGCTGGCTGGTTTGAACGTGACCATACTAAAATTCTTATTCCATGCAAAGCTGCCGGGCAGTTTGCCATCCGGACCAGTAAACGAAAAATTAGTTTCAACGCTGGTTCGATCCATGGACTGGTTAAAGCTGACTTCCATGGTCGAATCAATGTTCAAACCACCTGGTCCGGTATCTGCTGAGATTTTGAGCACAGCTGGCAAGGTGGTTGTGAATGACCAGGAAGTATCCGGGCTGGACGGATCCAGGGCCACGCCACTGGTGCTGATCAGCTTTGGGTTGACGTGTGCTGTATATTGGATGCCACCTGCCAGGGCCGGATTGGCATGGAAGATGTAGGTGCTGGTGTTCAACCACTCGCCTTTGCCGGGCGCCGCTGGTTCCAGTGTCAGCCCATCCGGAAGCGTCGTGCTGGCAGCACCCAACGGTACGACTGGCTGGGTGAAGGTGACCACCACGGCCGAATCAGGCGAAACATCCACGGCATTGCTGGCCGGTAAGATCTGGGCAACACTTAGCGGACCTGGCGTTTGGTATGAAAAATTGAGCGGTTCAGGCAACGCTAAACCATTGGCCGATATTGCACTTGCGGCCAGTGAAAAGGTTACTTTTGAATTGACAGGGTATGGGATCTTGGGAGCCAGGGTAAGCGTGGCATCATCTGCCCAGCCGAAGACAAAACCACCTGGAAAGTCCGCACTCAAGGCAGCTTCCACCGATGCGCGTGCCATTTTTTCGCTAAAAAAGATAGTCAATAAGGCTTGCTGCGAAATGGTACTCCCTACTGGCGGCAAAGTTTCAATAATGGTAGGTGGCAGGGGCACTGGGGTTGCGCTGGGGGTGGGCAAAGGCTGAGTACCAGGCATAGTCGGCAGGCCGAGGTTGCAGGCTAGCGAAATAAATAAAAGTATAAAAATGATCAATTGCCAGAGTGGAAATCGCCGCTTCATAAATGTTCTCCTTTGAATAAAGACACATAGACAATTATATCCATAATGTCATTTGCAAGATCAAGACGGAAAACCCACTGGAGATGTTCCTGGAAGCTTTTGAGAATACAAAATAAGATGAAAAAGGGAACTCAAAGAAGGTTAGAAAGCGCTAATTGCCTCAGGCAGTGGATTAAATAGGTTTTGTGTATCCACCGAATCGGCGTAATTGGCCAGGATACTAATCCTCGTAATTGACTTAATTCGCTGCTGGTGGATGTTCGCAGCCACAAACATGGAAACCAGGATGTGACTAGTTAATAAGATCAGTTTGGCAGACCACTTTGCGCTATCAGGTGTTTTTTAAGTTTGCCGACAGGGCTTTCTTGAGCGCGTATTTTTACAATTCTTGGCGTTCGATTTCTTCTGATATGCCATACCGCGCTTGCGCTGGTAAATCATGCCGAAGATTAGATCTGCAAATTCAAAACAGGAAGATTAGAAGATCAGCCCAAGATCTGAAATTCATCTTTCAGCTGGGTGTCCAGGCGCAAGCCTAATGAAGGTGATGATTGCGGCAGATTGCCAGGTGTGGGAGCGTAAAACTACGGGAAATATTTTTGTGAAGGATGTTTCACTCATAGCCCATGCCACTTACGAAAAGCATCCACACGTCGTCTGATATCTGGTTCGGGGTAGCGCGAAAGGTCGTTTACTTGTGGCGGCTCGTTCCCGGTCATGGCGCTGAAGACAGCCCGCACACAGTTGGAGACATTCTCTGGGTCATAGCCGCCCTCCAGCACAAAAACAATTTTTCCGGCGCAAACTTCATTGGCAAGATCGATAAGTTTTTTTGATATGGAGTAATAGCCGGCTGTAGAAAGACCAAGCGAAGTAATGGGATCTGTCCAGTGTGAATCGAACCCGGCCGAAACGATAATGAGTCCGGGAGAATATGTTTTCAAGAAGGGGGTCAGAGCATGCTCAAAGAGCTGGTCGAAGCAGGTGTCGCCACTATAGGCCGGGAGTGGGAAATTAGCAATCCGGCCTTTGGCGCGTGGGGCTGCTTCCAGCCAGCCGCTGCCAGGATAAATGCCTTCCTGATGAGTTGAGAAGTAGCCTGCGCGCGGATTGTTTAATAGGGCTTTTTCGGTGCCGTTGCCATGGTGGGCATCGTAGTCAACAACCAGCACGCGCTCGATACCATTTTGGATGGCATCCAGGGCAGCGATGGCAGCATTATTCAACAGGCAAAAACCCATTGGCTGGTCAGGTTCAGCGTGATGACCCGGCGGTCGTACAATTGCAAAAGCATTCCGGGCTGTGCCTTTGATCACTGCGCGCGTAACCGCCAGGCTGGCACCGGCGGCCAGCCTGGCGGCTTCAAACGAATTTCTGGTTACGTAAGTGGGAGCGCTGTCGATAATCCCTGGTCCCTGCAGGCAGTCATCTTCCAGCTTTGTCAACATGCCGGAATTATGAACACGTCCAATCTCCTCCCGGGTTGCCGCTGAAAAGGGTAGTGGCGCAATACCAGGGATTGTGTCGATTTCAAGTAGTTCCAGACGTTTGGGTTGCTCAGGGTGATCTGGAAATTGGTGCTGGTGGGCTGCAGCCAGACAGTATAGACTTTGCATGCCATTATTCTACACTTAAATTGACTGCGAGATATGTCAAAAGACATATCTCGCAGTGTGAAGGGGATTTGCGCCACCGATCAGGTTGCATGGGGGGGGACATGCTGTACCTTGGTTTCGGTGGGGGCGCCTATTGTACCAATAAAATTATTCAGGCGTCATTGATGGTATTTTATATGGTATTAGTCATAAATACATTAAATAATAATTAGAGTTTGCGGCGGTCGTCAGGCTTCTCTCCAAACAAGGTAAGCCATTCATCCAACTCACGTGCACTCAGGGATTTTATGGCTGTGTTTCCTGTTGGTGGTCCTGCGCGCAGGGTTTCCATGACAGTATTGGCAAATTCATCAGAATTAATGACTTTTGCTCCTGCTGATCTTGCTTCAGTTTGCACACGGTGATCAGATGAGATCACGTTCCAGTTCTTGGCGTCATTCTTTAGGTGCTTCAGTCGCAACCGAATGGCTTCATCTGCGATCATGGGCTTGCGAACGAAGATGGCGCTTACTAGTCCGATTTTCCTTTTTTCGTGTCCACCCGGCCGGGCATTGTCAAAGTAGATTTCCATTTGACCACGGCGAGAGATGCGGCAGAATTCATTGAGCCGTTCAATCAGTTCGGTCTCATCGTCAAGAGAACTCAGATCAAGACCGAGCTTCGGAATTAAATTGTGGCCGTCGATCAGGTATGGCATGCCTGAATTATACAGTAGTACCTGTGTTTGCTTATTGTTCTTCCGTGTTGGAGACTACTGCTGCATGGGCGATTTGTGTAGCTCATGGAGAACGAGTGTAAAAGGTTACGAAATTTAAAATCTATAAAACAGAATTAGCGAGTTACTCTTTTACAGTCTTCGGGTAAAATTTACCTATTGACAAAATAGAATATATGTTCTAATATAGTATTGTGTTTACCAACGGCAGCCAGGTGCAGGTTTTAATCATCACTATCATTGCCTGAAAGCGGATGATAGTCGGTGGTTTGCTCTGCCGGTGATTATCTTGCGGTAGGAATTAAGAAAATCTATTTTCATAACAGATTTTCCCGCAAAATAACCACAAAAAACGATTCTTTTCTATCTGGTAGTGTTCTGTCCATCAGTCAGCCACCCGGTGAGTGAATACATAATACCAGCCTGATTGATACTCGATTCGAGGTTACAAGGAGAAACCCATGAACAATCTTTCTTCGTTTCAATTGCTCAATATTTTCCGCAAGACAGGGCTAAGTCGCGGAGCACTTTTTGGCGGTATTTTGATGGTGGCTCTGCTGGCCTTTGAGGTCTTTAACTATTCCACAACCGATTTTGCACTTACAGATCTGCTCAGCAAAGATCTGACTTTTATGGGAGTGCGCTGGGCCACAATTCTTTCGATCGCTTTTTGCGGGATTGATTTTGCTGGAATTGCACGTCTGTTCACACCAGAAAAGGATGCTTCGCAGGAGCCGGCCGAGGTTTGGTATCTGTTTGGCGCCTGGCTGCTGGCTGCTGCGATGAATGCCATGCTCACCTGGTGGGGAGTGGCGGTTGCCATCAATGGACATACTGCGCTTGGCTCGGCCATCATTGGGCGCGAGGTACTTAACAAGGTGGTGCCTGTTTTTGTGGCGGTCATGGTCTGGTTGATTCGACTGCTGATTATTGGGACATTTTCAATGGCAGGTGACAGGTTGTTCTCCGTGGCGGATTCACGGCCTTCAAACCGCCCGGTGCAGAGCCGTTTTGACGGAGTCAATCGCCCGCTGGGTCAGGCTGCTAATACCAATTCAAGACCATTTCAGAAGCCCGTTCCACAAAATAACATTCAAAGACCGGCGCGGGTTGTTGAACCGACCTACCAGCCAGCAGTCATGACTGCCAAGCCACGCGATGAAGAGACTGTTAGCTGGCGCTAACCAAGATTTTCAAGCGCATAACTTCAAATAAAAAGAGTCCAGCATGGCTGGACTCTTTTTATTTGAAGTCGGGCATAGGGGTTGAAGCTCATCATCGCCCAGCCTCCAGAATTTCGGTTTAATCAGCCATGCCAACTACGGGTGTAATTTTTTGCTGATTGCGAGCAAAGGTGTAAGCGGCAATGCCAGCCATGTAAGCAATATAAACTAGCAGTTCAGTCAGTGATGGTGCGCCATTATAGCCAACCAGGGCCTTGAG
>CAINXK010000073.1 GCA_903854805.1 uncultured Anaerolineae bacterium | reverse complement strand
GGCTGAGTAAAACGTTCATTTGATGATGGATTACCCATTCTTCGCGATTTTTGTCTGCAAGGCAGGCTGTACATTGGCATTCGTGGATAATTTCTGTCAGCAGTTCGCCTATTGCTATGTGGTTTTTGAACCACAATTCTACTTTCAGGCAAACCTTATTAAATCATTCCGCGGACTTATACTTTTACGGACCCTTAGTACTATGGTTGCGATTGGCCTGTGCCTGTTTCATCAGGAATAATTGTGATGAAACCTGGGCTATGCCTGTGTAGGTTTACCAGCTAAAATTCAGACCATCTTTCTCAAAAGGTAGGTCAAAAAAATATGAATTCTTTAAACAGCCGGCGCCGTTCGGTCTTGATGTTAATTTTAACTGCTACTTTATGGAGTACCAGCGGTTTATGGATCAAGGTTATTAGCTGGTCTCCATTGGCAATTCTGGGTGCGCGCAGCCTGGTAGCCATGTTTGTATTATGGGCTTACCTGCGCAAACCAAATTTTCGCGTAACCTGGCTGCAATTGCTGGGGTCGGTTTGTTATGTTCTGACACAACTGACTTTTGTGTGGGCTACAAAGTTGACTACGGCTGCGAATGCAATTTTCCTTCAATATGCATCACCGATTTATGTGGTGATATTGGGCTACGTTTTCTTAAAAGAAAAGCCTCATAAAGCGGATTGGGTATCGATGGGGTTGATCTTCTCTGGTCTATTCCTGTTTTTTGGCGATAAATTGAGCCTGGATGGTTTTTCAGGGAATGTACTGGCGGTTTTGAGCGGGATGACTTTCTCTGTCGTGATGCTAATTATGCGCAGCCAAAGAGATAATAATCCTGCAAACATTATATTTATTGGTAATATTATTGGGTTTTTAGTTGGACTGCCGTTTATTTTTAAAGAGACTATCAACCTTCCCAATCTCGGAATTATTTTATACTTGGGTCTATTCCAAATCGGTCTCTCTTTTGTGCTTTACTCGATTGCTGTTAAGCATGTGCGTGTGCTTGAATCTAATCTAATCCTGACTCTTGAACCTATTTTGAATCCGGTTTGGGTCTTTCTTGTATTGGGCGAAAAGCCCGGTCCCCTGGCCCTGGTTGGCTCGATATTGGTTATTGGGGCTGTGACGTTTAGGGCTGTTGTCAGTGCGCGCACACCGGAGTATGAGACCGTCCCAACTGGATGAAAATTTACACCGCTGGGCTATGCCGGTAGACAGCAGCCTGGCAACTCAGGTGCTTTTCTTTTAGATTTCGAGTTTTTTCTGTGATAGTTACTGGATCAGCGGCCAGCGCTTCGACGGAATAAGGTTGGAAGAAGTAAGTGGAAATAAAATCGGATAAAAACCGGATAAATTCTTCCCAGTTTGGTTCAAAAGTAGTAAAATTAATATACTAAATTCAACTTGAAAGGAGGTACAAAAATCACATGGTATGGTTTTATGCGTTTACACAACGTTTGTTTTGCGTACCTCCTGCCCGGTGCATCTCCTGAGATGCCTTGACGGCTCAACCGTCATGAGTTAACTACCATAGCCGCAGGTGCGCTTTCGCCTGCGGTTTTTAATTTGCCGCCGGGTCTTGCGGCAAATTTTTATTACAGGCTGCAAATTCTGATGATCATTGAGATCTATTTACAGTTAAATATACCATTATGGAAACTATCAAATATTACGATGAATTAGATGATGATGAATTAGTTGAAACGCTGGTCAATAAAGGACAGCGACACCCGCGCTTTGATTTGAACGGAAAACTTTCCCGCCAAATCATTAAACCGACAATGCCTGAACGGCAATTTTTCCAGGCGCAGGATGACTCTCGGAAAAATTTTAAATTTACCTATAAGGCCGCAAGATTTGAAGAAGGTTGGTTGCTGGATTCCCTGGGGGGTTTTTACGAGCGAAAGTGGATTTCTGATGTACTGCGGCGTATCAAAGGTGGCAAGGAAGCCTCTGTCTATCTCTGCATGGCCGGGACCGAAGTGCAAGCCGAACTGGTGGCTGCCAAGGTCTATCGCCCACGCTCGCTGCGTAATCTCAAAAATGACCATGCCTACCGTGAAGGCCGTGACAACTTGGATGCAGAAGGTAAGATTGTTCTTGACGATGGCATGCAGCATGCCATGGCGAAGAGAACCGAGTATGGCAAAAACTTGCTGCATCAATCCTGGATAGCCTATGAATTTACCTGTATGCGGGCACTCAAGGCAGCGGGCGCCGATGTTCCGATTCCATATGAAATGGCCAGTAATGCGATATTAATGGGCTACATCGGAGACATTAACGGTTGTGCTCCAACGCTAAGTGAAATCTCACTTACGCGCAGCGAAGCCCGTAAAGTCTTTGAGCAGGTTATCCAAAACGTTGAGCTTCTCCTGGCGCATGAGCGCATTCACGGTGATCTGTCTGCCTACAATATTCTGTTCTGGGATGCTGGAATCACGTTGATTGATTTTCCACAGGTGATTTCACCGAAGATCAACCGGAATGCTTTCCAAATTTTTCAGCGCGATGTGACCCGGGTATGTGAGTATTTCAACAAGCAGGGCCTGAGCCTTAATGCTCGGAAAATCTCTGGCGATTTGTGGATAAAGTATGGTTACAAACTTGATCCTGAAGTGGATATCCGGCTATTGGATGCGGAAGACCCAGAAGACTGGGCACTTTGGCAAAAACAAGCGCGTATTAAATAAAAAATGGCCGGCAGGTGATCACCTGCCGGCCATTTTTGAGTTTATTCCAGGCCCCACAGTCCGAACCCTTCCTGGCGGCGCTTTTCTCGGCGAGTGTGTTGTTCGTGGATTTCCGAGACATGTTGTAGTTTTTCCAGGATGGCTGCTTCCAGCCATCGGCGGCCTTTTTCAGCTGTTGCATGGCTGCCAGCTCCGTAAGCGCCGTGAACCGAATCATCGTCCCAAGGTGGGTTTGCCACCAATGCTCCGCCTTCGACCCAATCCATGTAATAAGATGGTGTGGTCACAAAGTCGATGTCATCCATAACCCTTTCCATGTGAACCAGGTCGGGGCGGAGGTGCAGCATGAAGGATGTTTCCAGCTCGCAAGCATGACCCATGCCGCCAATTTTTGAAGTTCGGTATTTTTCGAGTGCGGCAATGCCGTCAGGGCCAGAGAGATACAAAAATGCTGTTGCGCAAAAAATTCGACGGTGACGCTCTCCCATGTATTTGATTACATTTACCAGGAAAGAGCTGTTGCCGCCATGACCACTCAACAAGTAAAACCTATCGAAACCACGCATCGATAAAGTGTTTACAACTTCACACCAGAAGTCTTCAAAGGCACGGCCACCAGCATTCATGGTGGCGGCAAAGGAGGCGCGGTGGGTACTGACTCCGTAAGGCATGACAGGCAGCGAGTAGGCTCGTTCGGGTGCTGCGGCCGCGGTACCGGCTGCAACGGCGTCAATGCTGATGGTGTCCACAGAAAGGGGGAGGTGTAAGGCATGTTGTTCTGTGTGACCTATGGGTATGAGGATGACTTTTCCTCTGGCCGAATCCGGCGGAAAAACCAGCCCGTTTTCGGCCTGGCGTGGATGCAGGTGGATGGTACTTGAAAATGGCCCAAGGTCAATTCCCTGGGGAGCCAGAGCAAAGACACGTGTGAAGCCGTCGTCGCGGATCGAAGAAAGCAAATTGTTGACGTAAGCCGCCAGGATGGGTTCGGGTACCTCAAGTCCGGATCCGCGCCAACCGAAGGGCAAGGTTGGCAACAAACTGATCCGTTGGGGCCGACCCAGGCCATCTGCCAGTTGTGAGAGTGGGTACCCAAAGCCGAGGGGCAAAACCAATGGCAAGTCGCGGGGTAGGCCAGCCACCTCTGGCCAGGTCAGGTCGTCAAAGTTGAAAAACTCAGTCATTTATACACTCCTGGTTTGGTTGCAGGTTGAACGCAACCGACCTTGCAAAGAAAGAATGGGGCGGTTGCTTTATACCTGGCAACTGCCCTGATCTCTCATTCCATTAACTTGTATTTTATTCGTTGCTCGTGCCCAGCTCCACCATTCTGAAGATAAGTTGGATCTGGGAGGGAATGAACGTTTGGGTTTTCTTGCGGCTATATCAAGAATTTCAGCATCTCCAGTTGCTGCATATTTTGTATGCTTGAGTTCAATTTCTCGGGCTGGAGATGGCCGGGATGTGAGCCTGCGAACGATTCCATTTGATAGATAGAATTTCTTCTTGGTGTATGGCAGGGTTTTTGGCGCCCGAAGCAGCAGTTTGATTGTGAAAATAGTTTTTGCGATCAAGCACTGATTATTTCTCCGTTTTTTATGACTGTCTGGACAAGATTTTCGGCAAATTGATAGCATAGGTGACGGTAATCACCGGTTTTCAGGATGAGTATATCGGCTTGTTTACCAGGTTCGAGGGAGCCGACCCGTTTGCCCATCCCAATCGCATGGGCGGCGTTGATCGTACTGGCATTCAGTACTTCGGTCGGTAAGAGGTGTTGGTAGCGGGTGGCAATCGCCATGACCAGCGGCAGAGATGGGCAGGGCGCTGAACCTGGATTGATGTCAGTGGATAGTGCAAGTGCGCAGCCGGAATCCAGCAGAGAACGTGCATCTGCGAAGTGAGCGCTGCCGAAATTGAAGTTTACGGCTGGCAGAACGACGCCAATCGTATCCGATTGTGCCAGTCGCGCCCGTTCTTCGGGTGTGGTTACGTCCAGGTGGTCAACAGATGCCGCATGCAGTTCAACCGCCAGTTTAACTCCGCCCAGGGAAGTAAATTCATCAGCATGGATTTTGACTCCCAGCCCAAGGGTGATTCCGGTTTCCAATATCCGCCGAGATTGTTCGAGGCTGAAGGCATTTTTTTCACAAAAGACATCGCAGAAAAAGGGAATTCCGCGCTCTTTGAAGAGCGAACCAGCATACCAGGCGGCCGCTTGTGGCAGCATTTTTTCAATGACAAGCGTCACATACTGTTGTGGTTTGGTCTTGTACTCAGCCGGGATGGCATGGGCGCCTAAAAAAGTGGGCACGAGTGTGCAGGGATGACTGCCGGCAAGAGATTCTATCGCCGCAAGTAGTTTCATCTCGCTGGCTTCGTCCAAGCCATAACCGGTTTTGACTTCAAGCGTGGTTGTGCCCAGGCGCAGCATGGCATCCAGACGAGGACGGGTTTCTGCAACCAGTTGCTCCACGCTGGCAGCCCGTACTGCCCGGGCACTGCTGATAATGCCGCCACCGGCTTCCATGATTTCCATGTACGATGCGCCTTTTATACGCATCTCGAATTCGTTCACGCGATCACCCGCAAAGACCACATGCGTATGTGGGTCGACGAAACCAGGGCAAACCACCTTATCAGTGGCATCCAGGCTGAAACGTGGTGCAAAACGTTCGAGTAATTCCGAGCTCGGACCCACTGCAACGATTTTTTGATCGGCGATGGCAATGGCGCCATCTTCCAGCAGTCCCACGTCCTGCATGGCAGCACCGCGTTTTGGACCATTTGGGCTGGCGCAGGTTACCAGCTGGCGGGCATGATAAACCAACATGTCAATTTGGATCATAGTAAGCCTCCTGCTATTGCTGTATCAATCTGGCCCGTTTGGATCAACGTTTTGACAGCATTGATAAGTGGATACATAACGATATCGTGCATAATGAATGGTGTCTGGGTACGGATCAGGGCGTAGACAGGAGCTGTGCCTGCCCCAAGTCTCGTATTCGGGCCATGGATTTCGCGCCGAAAATCAATACCCTGGGCAGCTGCCATCAATTCAATGGCGAGGATATGTTCAATATTATCGAGGATCAGCCGGGCTTTCAGACAGGCGGTATTTCCCATGCTGACATGATCTTCGACGTTGGCAGAGGTTGGGATGGTATCCACGCTGGCTGGGTGGGCCAGTATTTTATTTTCTGTTGCCAGAGCAGCAGCTGTGTACTGCGTGATCATAAAACCAGAATTTAGCCCGCCATCTTTGGTCAGGAAGGGTGGTAAAACATGGGAATTACTGCTCCCATCTGTTAACCGCATGATGCGACGCTCTGAAATGTTTCCTAATTCGGTGAGCGCGATCGCCAGGTAATCCATCGCGATTGCGATGGGTTCGCCGTGGAAATTTCCGCCGGAGATGATGGTTACTTCGCCAGTGTCATCGTCAAAGAAGATCAATGGGTTGTCTGTGACCGCATTGAGCTCGATTTCTATCACCCAGCGCGCATAGGCAATCGCATCGCGGATCGCGCCATGCACTTGGGGAATGCAGCGCAAGGTATAGGCATCCTGTACATTGGTAGGATCATGCTGGCGGGTGAATTGACTGCCTGCCAATATGGAGCGTAGATTAGCCGCACATTCTATCTGGCGTGGGTGTGGACGAATGGCATGGATGCGCTCGTCAAATGCCAGTGTGGTGCCGTGCAAAGCTTCAAGGCTTAGGCACCCGGCTACATCGGCTGTGCGACTCAAGCGTTCAGCCCGATTAACGGTCAGGGCTCCGACTGCGCACATTACTGATGTTCCATTGGTGAGGGCCAGCCCTTCCTTGGCGGCCAGAGTGACAGGCTCAAGACCTGCAAGGCGCAGAGCCTCACGACCTGGGATGATTTCTTGCTGGTATCCAAAAATTGCTTCACCTTCACCGATCATTACCAGTGCCATGTGCGCCAATGGGGCCAGGTCGCCGCTGGCCCCTAGAGAACCTTTTTCTGGAATGCAAGGGTGTACCCCGCGGTTGAGCATTTCCAATAAAAACTGCAGGGTGCTAGCCCGGATTCCAGAATGTCCGCGGGCCAAGGTGTTGGCGCGGATCAGCATAATGGCCCGTGTGGTAGGAATATCAAAATTATCACCAGTGCCGACCGCATGGCTGATAATGATGTTTCGCTGCAGGGTTTCGACCTGGTCTGGGGAAATGATGCGGTCTTTAAAAGCACCGAAACCTGTGGTGACCCCGTATACAATTTCTCCGCGTGTCAGTAGATCCTGAACGGCCCTGGCGGCGCGTTCAACTTTATTGAGCGCATCGTCGGTGAGTTTTACTGGAGAGCGTTGGTAAGCTACTTCTAAAACTTGTTCGATGGACAGCAAATTGCCATCAAGTTCAATTATCGGGTTCATGGTTGCCAATCCTTTATTTTTCATTGTGAAGAATATGTCTTAGCTTACACTATTTTTCAATTATCCGCTATTATCTGTGCAGTTATTCGAGAAATTTTGAGCGGGCATGTTATAATTAAACAAACACCTGAATATGTACTCAGTTGTTTTGCCGAGTAATAAATGACATCCATCCTTGATGAACACAGCGCGGCCCATGTGGCAGAACTTTTCCGCTCTTTCAGCGATACCAGCCGGGTACGAATTCTTTCAGCAAACATTGCAAAAGAATTCAATATTTCAGCGCTTGCGCAGTTGGTTGGTGTGACTGAATCCGCTGTGTCCCATCAGATGCGTGGGTTACGGCAAATGCGCATTGTCCGCGCCAGGCGAGACGGCAAAGAAGTTTATTACAGTGTGGATGACGCACATATTATTGCCATGTTCCAGCAGGGAGTCAGGCATGTGCAGGAATAAGATCTTTTTTTTCCTGTTTATTTCTGTCCTGATCGGTCTGTTTGGTTCCCTTGTTCCATTTTCTGATATCGATAATGATGGATTGTTGGATTCGCTGGTAACCGAGGGTTTCTTACAGATTCCATTGCTATACTTTGTGACCGGATTGTTTCTCTTGCTGCTCCGGTTAGTACCTGGCTGTTTATGCTCATCTTTATCCTGTTTCTCCCGGGTTATTCCCCCTCCAATCTTTAACTAAACAATCCAGTTTTTTCGCTTTTAACAGTTTGCCGTTAAAGGCTGGATTTTGTTTTTATTTTTGGGCGATCCCAATGGAAGGAGCTGTGATGGATAATTATTATCAGGAAAATGAAAAGCGGATTATGGGAGAAATTAAACTCGCCATTCCACATTACCGCCGTTTTGTGGTCGAGGCGTATGGGATTTTATTGGCCGATGCGATAATCGCTGAGACGCTGGAACGTTTTTTGGCAGGCTTGTCGCAAATCCCCTTTATTGGTGGTCGAGACAACCGTTTAACTGAAAACCTGTATCTTTCGTCTGCAATGCTGGCTTTTTACCAGGCACTGAAGACGCAGGGAAAAACGGTTGTCGAAGCTGCCCGTATTATTTATCTGGGGACAGCCCACATGTATTCGAGTCTTCCGTTTCTTATCATGCTTCGCCTGCGAGGCTGGCGCCTGTTCAATTATCACAGCCTGGCGAACCTTCAGAGAGATGCTTCCAAGAGTCAGGAGCGGAAATATGCTGGAGATTGGGTTTACAACCTGGTCGAAGGTGATGCGCAACGATTTATTTTCGGTGTTAACTATACTGAGTGTGGCATTCAAAAATATCTGGCAGAACAGGGAGCATCAGAATTGACAGCGCACCTATGTTGGTTGGATTATCCGATGTGCGCAGCTATGCGCGTGGGTTTGATCCGGACACAAACCCTGGCCCAGGGTGGGGATTATTGCAATTTTCGTTTTTGCCGCTGGCAGGATCGGCCAGATTTAATCACTGAATTTATGAAAGTTTGATCGGAATAATTATTAAGTTATTCTGGTTTGGAGGGCAAGGCCTATGAAGCGTGCTTCGTTTGATCTTCTGATATGTCCCAGTTGTCACGGTGAACTGGAGAGTTTTTGTATTGATCCAAATGCAGAGCCTTGCCTTTATGGGAACCTGTATTGTGAAGCCTGTTCTCGTAATTACAGCATCGTGGATGGTATTCCTCATTTTATTAAACCAGAAGAACTAATTGGACTGAACCGTATTTTTTCGGGGATATACGATCGATATTCGCGGAGGTATCGACTGTTTTCGAAAATGGCTTTTGCTCATATTGGCATGGACGAAGATGCCGGACGACGTGAGATCACTGACCGGTTGGATCCGCATGGTGGAAAAGTTCTGGAGGTTTCCATCGGCCCCGGGGTCAACTTGCCATATCTATTAGATCGTCCGGATGTGGGCGAAGTGCTAGGATTGGATATTTCGCTCGGACAATTAAAGCGTTGTCAGAACTATTTGGCGGAAAATGATTGGAGCGTGGAGCTATTTCTAGGGAACGGCGAACAGTTACCATTCCGGGGCGAATCTTTCGATGGCGTTCTCCATATGGGCGGGATTAATTTCTTTGATAATAAAAAATTTGCTATTGACGAGATGATCAGAGTTGCCAGACCGGGGGCGCGCATCATCATCGCGGACCAGACCGAAAAAGGATCTCTGGTCTACGAGAAATTTATTCCCGGGTTCATTAAAAAATCAGCTGGCGCAAAACGTCAGATAATCTACCCGCCGGTTGACCTGGTGCCAGCTGAAATGTTGGACCTTAATGTAAGTGATGTTTGGAAGGGATGGTTGTATTGTATAGAATTCAGGAAACCATTTATCGAGCAACCCAGATGAATTTAGAGTGTATCTTGTTGCAGAAAGATGATTTATATGTGCCAGGGTGCCAATATGATGATCGAGCAAATTAAAGAGATATCAGATCAGCGGCTGGAAGGATCCGCCCGAATGCTTGCCCGGTCTTTTCAGGATGATCCAATATTTCAGCATGCTATGCCTGACAAAACTTTTCGTCAGAATTGTCTACCTGATCTTTTTATGCTCAACCTTAAGTATGGTGCCAGGTTTGGCGAACTTTTTTTTATTCCCCACCAGGGACTTGCCATCTGGCTGCCTCCCGGAAAAAGTACGATCACTGTAATCAGGGCTTTGCAGGCGGGAATGTGGCTGACCCCATTTAAAATCGGGCTAAGCGCAGTCTCGCGTCTGGCCCGATTGAATACGGTTTCTGAAAAGTTTCACGAACAGATTGCACCTGATCCACATTGGTATCTGTTCATATTGGGCGTTGATCCGCTCTGCCAGGGTCGTGGGCTGGGTGGTGCGCTGCTTCAACCCGGCCTTGCCAGAGCAGACGATGACCACTTGCCCTGCTATCTTGAGACTAATAACCCTTTAGCGGTTGGCTTTTATCAAAAGCATGGTTTTGGCCTGATTGCTACGCATCAGACTTCGCATTCTGGCTTGTGTTTATGGTCTATGCGCCGTGAAAGCAGATAACTGGAATGCGATACCCGGTTAAGCTGCCCGGTCGTTTTTGTCCTTTGGTCCTGTAAAAAATCCCATGCACTATAAGTTACATTCTGGGCAAATCTCCGGGTCAAGAACCCTGGCTATTCAGCCTGAAATGATTTCAGAATTGAATACCTGAGGTTAACAATTTCCTCAGTTGATTTCGTATAGCCAGCACGACGATGCGCACGCTCACATATAATTCGAGCAGGCCTGGTTTATGCAATTAAGAACGTTGAATTGCCCCAAAGACCCGGTTGAGGCGGTTTCTGGCTTCTTTGGCGACTGTGTCCAGGGCTGGGTCTTGAATGAATTCCGTCATCATAAGTGGGTCGATGATGTTGACGATTGTGCCATCGCCATCTTCGTATACGATCACATTGCAGGGCAAAAGCAGCCCAACATCTGGACGGGCGCTGAGCGCCTGAAGAGCCAGAGGAGGGTTGCAGACTCCCAGGATGGTGTATTTTCGGAAATCGACGTCCAGTTTCTTTTTCATGGTTTCTTTGACATCAATACTTGTCAAGACACCAAACCCTTCCGCTTTAAGCGCTTCAGTTACATTCACTAGACTCGTTTCGTAAGGACTGTTTAGCCGGGTTGCAAATCCTAATTCGGTCATTTGTCGTTCCTTTTACCTGAGCTGAGTTCTTATTCTTCCGCAATTATTTCAAAAGCGGTGGTAATTTCGGTAGTAGCCCTGATTGTGGCAGCAACTGAGCAATATTTTTCTTCAGAAAGCTGGATAGCCTGGGCTACAGCCTTTTCTGTCAGACCTTTTCCGCCCAGTTTAAAATTCATATGGATTTTCCTGAACGTCCAGGGGGGATCCTGGTCTTGTTCGCCAGTGGCGCTGATATCCAGGCGAGTCAAAATCATGCGTTTTTTCGTCAGGATTTCTACAATATCAACAGCTGAGCAGGATGCGACTGCGATCAGGAGTAGGTCGGACGGTTTAATGCCAATCCCTTCATCCGGGGTGGAAAGAACCACAGAGTGTTGGGTTGAGTCTATCCCGATAAATTGCTTTCCTTCGATCCATTTTACGGTTGCTGTACCCATGATGCTCCTTTTTTGAAAGTTCTGTATCCAGAAAGAGAGCTATGTCTCCTCCCAAATCTGTTTGACTTGATTGTGACCTATCCCTAAAACAGGGTTAAGATCCAAATTTACGATTTCAGGTTTTTATACAGGATAACGACACACGGTCGTCTATGTTAGCCTGCTCAGCTAAATCCACCACGCGAACCACAATTGCTGGCAGAGCTTACGTTTCCGGAATTGGATGTGCTCCCAAACGCTGCGACAGTGGACATTTTCTTGTGGGTGTTCGGGTTGGCGCATTTTGGACAATGAGGAATCTGGTTGCTTTCAGAAAATCGAAGCATGATTTCAAAGACCTCACCACATTCGTTACAGCGATATTCATACAGGGGCATGGTTCTATTCCTTATAAAACTATTGGAGATTTTTGTTTGGATTTTATTAGCAGCAGATCAATGCAGGCGTTCTGGATGGTTATCGATCACTCCAGATAGGTAGGCTGCCACTGCTGCTTCAATATCAACAATGTCTGTGATGATTGGCTGAATGTCGTGCTCTTGCAAACTAGAGTGAGCAGCTCGGCCCATTCCGCGGGTCAACAGCGCCTCGCAATCTGCGATCGGTGCGATCATGGCGTTGTGATCATGCTGGTGGGGATGTTCTCCCATGGGCTCAATTTGTTCGCCGGGTTTAATCAACAACGGGTTGGATTTCGGCAAGGTTTCATGTGATGTGACCTTGCCTGTTTCAAGCGTGAAGACTTCGTAGTAGGTTGCTCGCCCAAAGTGCGCTGAAATTGTCTTGTGGTCGTCGCTTACAAAAGCGATTTTCATGGTTTTCTCCAATAATTTGAATGCAGTCGGTCAGGATATTTTCTTTCAGGAAATGACATGACCGCTGGCTTTCCTTTTGTATGGTTCAGTCTCGAAAAATTTAAAAGGGAAGGGTCGATTTGTTGAAATAACTAATCCATGTTGCTCGCAATCTGGAATACAATTGCTGATTGGCTTTTCGCTGGATTGAATTAAGAGCTGGTCCGGCAAATGGAGAAAATCATGAATGGATTTATCGAACCACCGCAAAAAATATCTTTCCTTCTGCGAATTGGGATTTGGGCTGCCGAGAGAGTGACTGGTCGGAAAATGCTTCCTGCACGGCTTCTGGCGTGGTATCCAAAAGCTGCAATGGGCTCCGGGGTGCTCGAGTCTTTGGTGGCACATCAAGATCGAAAGTTGAATGGGCGTATCTTGAAGTTGGTAAGGATGGCGGCTTCATTTGCGGCTGCCTGTCCATTTTGTGTAGACATGAATTCATACGAGCATGAATCGCTGGGCATCACTGCGGACGAGGTTCTGGCGTTGAGGGGGCTAACAGAGCTGGTTGAAGTTAGCTCTTTTTCAACGCGGGAGCGGCTGGCAATTGAGTATGCTCGTTTGATTTCTCAGACGCCACTCAAGTTTTACCCAGAATTTGTGGAACAGGTCAAAACGCATTTTGATGAACGCGAAATGGTGATTCTGGCTTCCACGGCGGCACAGGTTAATTATTGGGCCAGGCTGATCCAGGCCTTGGGTATTCCACCGGCTGGATATTCTGAATAAAGATCATGCCTTGAGAGTCATCTTTTTTAGCTGGGCTGTCAGGGCGCGCCAGATTGGGCAGCGATCGTAGATGGCACTGAATATGATCGCGCCACCCAAAACCAGGAAAAACCAGTTGGAATTGGATGTATATGCAATCCCGGCAATTGCCAGGCCGACGCCAATCCGGATAAAGCGTTCACCACCTGACATCCCTGTTTGTGGTTGGATGTTACCACCGGTGGCAAGTGTTTCAAAAAGAGTTTTTAACGACCCTGCGGATTTTGCGCCCACGAGCCGTTGGATTTCTTTACCATTGTCAAAAATCAACAGAGTTGGAATACCATAAATGCCGAGTTCGTGTAGTAACTCTTGATTATCATCGGCATTGATTTGCCATAGGTCAACACGCCCTGTATACTCTTGTTCAAGTTTTTCCAGGATGGGTTTGACCATTTTGCAAGGACCGCACCACGGAGCCCAGAAATCGACAATAACTGGGAATGGGCTGTGCTCAAGTTTTTCGAAAAATAATTTTTTATCCATTTGGTTCAAAAAGGCGCGGCTGCCAAGAGCCGCGCTTTTGCTCCTTGCCGCAAAATTTATTTCTTCAGCGTGCTGAAATTGATAAGTGCATAAATCGGGCAAAAACCAATTGCGGCCGTGAGCAGTAAGATTGCACCCAGGGCATCTGCAACCAGTGCCAAAGCGCCACCCAGAACACCGCCAAAACCGAGATAAAGTAAGACAACGCCAGCAATGGCACGAATAATACGGTCAATGTTTGATTCGTTCAATTTCATAGTAGCCTCCTGTGGCCAGTAACGATAGAATTTTGCCTACCATGATTTGATGTAAGTGTTCCAAAAAAGTTGCATAATATTTCGGAAAACCTTTTAAATTGTGTAAACCAGCAGAAGCGGTTGGTTTACTGCAGTATTCGATTGAGCTAGATACAACTAATGGGGCGAAGGGATTACCAGCGGTTAGTTCAGCTTAGCATGAGCCAGAAGGTTAGAAAAAAAATGACTATTCCACAGAATATACCCGCCAAAACATCCAATATATAGTGTTGTTTTGTGAACAATGTAGATAGTGCGATTAGGATGGCCCAAAGCAGGCTGAGGCTGCCAATGCCTACGCCGCCGACGAGAAAGTTGGCAGCGACCACCGGTACGGAAAGACCGACGTGCATACTAGGGAAATTGCCGTAGGGTTTGCAAGTCTTTTGAAACTGTCCAAGCAACCAGCCTGATAGGTTGCCAGTATCAAGATTTTCCCTGCGCTCAATTTTACTGGGAACAAGGGCGTGAATTAAGCTGGCGATGATGGAGATGGATGCAAAACTTGCCAGCATCCAATAAAATTGATTCGCTTTCGATAATATGATAAATGGTTGAACCACAAAAATATAGGTGGAGAAATAGATCAGGGCAAATTGCGGCACAAACGGGATCTTCCGATCGAAGGCTGTGCCCAAATCCAACCGATCTTGCGATTTGACTTTGAGTCGGTTAACGAAAAAATAGATAATAAGCCATCCGAGAAACGTAAGCCCCAATATTTCAAGACGGAAGGGTAGCGTTAGAATATGATCCATGTTTGCTCCGGTTGTTCTGTTGTGTCACCATTGTATCAGGCCGGGAGTCGGGCAGGTGTTGCGTACTCCAACTTGATTCCGGGGTTTTTCGCATGGTTGACAAAGAAGTGCATCCGGTTGAAGAAATTTACTTCGCTGACGCCTGCGTCTGCGTCCAGAAATAATAGATTGAGTTGATTATATTTTTCTTGCAGACGTTTTTGTACACCCTTGGCAATGACATGATTGGCAATGCACCCGAACGGTTGCAGGCAAAGTACGTTCTGAACTCCATCCTGAGCCAGCGAGGCAACTTCACCGGCAATAAGCCAGCCTTCTCCATATTGATGGTTGAGACTCAATATTTCTTGAGCCAGCTTGGCGACATCTCGAATGGAGTGACGGGGGCGATAATGGCGATAGCCTTGCATGATAGCATCAAACTGATTTAAAAAATGTGTAACCAATTTTTGCCCCAGGATTGTATAAAGCCAGTACGCATCCCGTTTGCGGACATGAGTTTTTACACCATGATCCTCACTGATCAGCCCGCCATCAAAGAACTCGAAAAAGCTCGGCATGACCACCTCTATACCCTGCTCCATCAACCATTTTGCAACGTGATTATTTGAAAAAGCGTTGTACTTGACATAAATTTCGCCTACAATCCCAACGCGCGGGTAATCTCCTTGTTCGGTGTCGACTGCATTAAAATCCTGGACAGCACGCTCAAGCGCTTCGAGCAAATCAGTTTTTGTGAGTCGGATTGTTCCATCCATAAACCAGTTTAAGTACTTATCGGCGATGGCCTGTGTGTCCCCTTTGTGTTTCTCTCGAACGATTGTGGAGTGGTACATGTCTGAGAGCGCATCGCTGAACATCATACCGATGACGGCTTTGTATATATAGTCCCTGGTGTTGAATTTAAAGCCGGGTTGGTCGTTAAAGACGTTAGTGCTGGTTGAAAGCGTGACGACTGGCACATTCTCAAACCCTGCTGCAACCAGGGCTTTCTTGATCATGGATGGGTAACTGGTCGCCCGGCATTGTCCCCCGGTTTGCGAAAAGCCAATAGCTGTGCTCGACAAATCGTATTTTCCTGATTGTAGGGCTTTTATAAGATCACCGAGTGTGATGATACCCGGGTAGCAGATTTCGTTGTTTGTATATTTGAGTCCCACCTCCACCGTTTCATTATTTGGAGATGGAAGTTGAATAATCTGGTAACCCAGGTCAATGAAAGGGCGCACGATCGGTGGGGAACAGAAGGGCGAAAAGTCAGGCACGATCAGGGTGCGAATGCGATCTTCAGGTTGGTATGGTCTGGTTGTTTTGCGCGGAATAGGCTCATGAGCAGTGACTTTTCCGGTTTGTCGCAGGGATTCCATCATTGAGCGCAAGCGTAGCTTTGTAGACCCGGCACTTTCGATTTCATCGATCCGAATGACAGTTGGACGTTTGCCGTATTCCATAAGTATGGAACGGACTTCATCAAGGATGAACGGATCGGGACCACACCCAAACGAATTGAGTTGTACGAGTTCCACAGTTTCCTGAGTCCCAACCCAATGTGCGGCATGGAAATAGCGATTGAGATATTCCCATTGGGTCATGACGTAGCGGTTGGCGAGGGTTGCTCCACTCATTGGAATACAATCTTCAGTGATGACATCCACCCCGAAATCGGTTAGAAGCTCAGGGACGTTGTGATTGATGAGTGGATCTATATGATAGGGTCTTCCCATCAATAGGATTAGTGGGCGCCCACTGGTTTTAGAGTCCTTGATTATTTGTGCACCCATCGTCACGACTTGTGCTTTGAAAGTTTCCTGCGCTTTTTTCGCCTTTTGGATGGCTTTCCCGATAGTCTTGGATGGAATTCCCAATTCGCTCAGATAGATCCGGCAGGCTTTTTCCAGCAGGTCATCATCTTTGAAGGAAATGGCCGGCGTATCGAACGGGATGCCATGTCTGCGCTGCGGGTCGATTGAACTGCGGATGACATCCGGGTAACCAGAGACTACTGGGCAATTGTAGGTATTGTTAGCGTCGGTAAATTCGCTTTTTTCATAAAAAACCATCGGGTAAAAAATCCGGTCGACACCTGACTTGATTAAATCCATGATATGCCCGCTGACCAGTTTCCCAGGAAAGCATAGGTTATCGGACATAATGTGTGCAGCGCCATCCTGGTAGAGTGTGTTGCTGGAAGCTGAAGAAAGTTGAATCTTGATATTGCATTCCAAAAATAATTTATTCCAAAATGGATAATTTTCAAATAAGTTCAGTACCCGTGGAATGCCAATCGTCATGATGGGCTTCGCTTGCGGGGTGGTCTCACGATCAAAGATGAGACTATATTTCAACGCTGGCAAGCTGATTCCTTTCCGTTCTGCCCAACCGCCATTTGAATAGATTTTTTCACAACGATTTCCAGAAAAAAAACTATTGCCGTTTGGAAAGCCAAGTTTTGTAACTGTACACTTGTTCTCACAACCTTTACAGCGAATGACCCGTCGAATGTATTCACCCGATGTATCCATGTTTTGCAGACCGATGAATTTACTCTCTGGGAGATCATGATTCTGAAAACTGTCGCGGGCAGTCAGTGCCGCACCATAAGCGCCCATTAACTCTGCCATGTCCGGGCATATAACCGGTTTTTGGATCAATATTTCAAGCGCCTTTTGAACTGCGGGATTGCGAAATGTGCCACCCTGGACCAGGATGTGTTCGCCAAGGATCTCGGTGTTGGTGATTTTTAAAACTTTATGCAGGGCGTTTTTGATGACAGAGTATGCCAACCCGGCTGAAATATCATTGATTTTTGCCCCTTCGCGCTGGGCTTGTTTGACCTTTGAGTTCATAAACACGGTGCAGCGTGTTCCCAGGTTATAAGGCGATTCGCCCGAACAAGCCAGTTCCGCAAAATCTGCCACACCATAACCCAAATTGCGTGCAAAAGACTCAATGAACGACCCGCAGCCCGATGAGCAGGCTTCGTTTATTTCGATATTTTGGATTTGGCCAGCTTTGATATAGATCGCTTTCATATCCTGACCGCCAATATCCAGGATAAAAGTGACATCAGGGTCAAAAGCTTTTGCGGCGCGAAAGTGAGCCAGGGTTTCAACCATGCCGTCATCCATGCCAAAGGCTGCGCGGATCAGGTCTTCGCCGTAGCCAGTCACCATGCTGCGTACCACCCGGGGTAAAAAATCACGTTCAGCGAATGCTTCACGGATAAGCCCGAGTCCTTTTTGGACTGCATTAATCGAGTTGCCGCCGTTACTGGCGTAATGACTGAAAGCAACTCTTCCTTTTGTATCAATGAGAACAATTTTGGTTGTGGTTGAACCTGAATCAATGCCAAGAAAATAATCAGCATCAAGGCAGTCTTGAACCTTGATGCGCTCAATTTGATATTTCTTTTGTTTTTCCTTCCAGATCTTAAATTGCTCATCCGATTCAAACAGTGCTTCCTGCCTGTTTTGATGTGACTGGGCATGCTGGCGCTTAAGTGCAAGGATGTCTACCAACTCATGCAGTGTATAAGTCTTTCGCTCGGCGCTTAAAGCTATTGCGGCACCCAAAGCTGGTAGCAACTCCGGCGAGTCTGCGCTGACTACGTCAGCTGCGGTCAAGTTCAGGACTTCAAGAAAAGTATCTTTTAGTGCTGGCATAAATGTAAAAGGTCCGCCGCTGAAGAGTATAGTTGGCCGCACTTCCCGGCCACGCGCCAGGGTAGCCAAAGTCTGTAATACTACTGAGTGAAATACAGACGCGGCAATATCTTCCTTGGGTGCCTGGAGGCTGAGAAGATTTTGTAGATCTGTTTTAGCAAAGACCCCGCAGCGAGAAGCCATCGGATAAATGGTTGTATGTAAATTTGCCAGATTGTTCAGCTCAGAAATTGATACATTCAAAAGTGTCGCCATTTCATCGATAAATGCCCCTGTGCCGCCCGCGCAAGAACCGTTCATGCGGATATCGGAACGGGATTGTTCATCAAAAAAGATGATCTTGGCATCTTCACCCCCTATATCGATTAAGGTCTTTACCTCTGGGTAGTATTGGTGAATTACTTCAGCCGAAGCAACAACTTCCTGGATGAATGGCAGGTCGTATTTTTCGGCAATGCCCAATCCGGCAGAGCCTGTTACCAGCAATCCAACGGTGGGATTGCCGAGTTTCTCGCGAGCTTCGCATAGGATGGATTGCATCGTAGTCAGTGTGTCGGCGTTGTGCCGGCGGTATGCCGAGAAAACCATTTGCCCTGTGGGGTTCAGTACGACTACTTTGGCTGTAGTGGAACCAACATCAATTCCCAACCGATATAAATTCGTGGTCATGGTTGCTCCGTTATTAGACTGTCAGTTTGGAGTGCTGCCAGACTACTGGTGGCAGCCTTCCGTAAAAAGCAAAGAACTGGGGTGAGCTTTTGGATTTGGTCTTTTGGAAATGCGTATCCCTGAGCGCTACTTTGTCAGCTGCTCTAAAAATTACAATATCAACAGATTATTTGAGATTATCACTGCCGTGTTATTAAGCGTTGGTAAATTTGTAAATAGCTGTTAATGTGGAGTAAGTTATCCGAATTTATCAACAGATTGTCGATTATTAAGTATATTAAAGTTTGCTTTAATAGTCAACGAACAAATTCCGAGAAAGTGATGGCTAGACAACACTTTCTCGGAATTTGTTTATTACTGGGTGAAGAACATGGCTTGGATAATTTTGAGCAGGTAATAATTTTCGAACACGCTTTCGTCCGAATGAGTTTCGAAAATAGACCCCGAAGCGATAGAGCGATCTGTCGTTATTGTTGTTGAGTTTAGCCAGTACTCATTGATACGTAGCCGGTGGACCGAATTGGTCCATCCCAGGATAACTTGGAGAGGATGACCGCCATCTCCTTTGGCGATTCCAGACAGCCTTTTTTTAGCCAGGTTTGAATTACACCAAAATGAGCCGAAACTGCATAGGAAATAAGATATTCACTCGGAACTAGAAAATTACGTGCTTTTATGCCGGCTAAGAAACCAAGTTTGAGATTTCTTTCAATGGTGATCTGAACGCGTGTTAGAAAATCAAAATCACCCTCCAAACCCAGGATGGCATGCATTAAAGCTGTATTCTCCTGCAGATATTCAAACATGGCAACCACAATGGGTAATGGTTTGTCTGTGCTGTTAAAATCCGCAAGATTCAGCGAGTTGGCTTGCAGGATGATGTTTTCAATATCTTGAATGATCCCGGTCTCGGTTTGCTCTAGCAGATCGTACTTATCCCGATAGTGTAAGTAAAAGGTAGCGCGATTGATATTTGCCCGGGAGGTGAGGTCGCTGACGGACAGGCTGTCAAAGCCCTTTTCCGAGATCAATGCAATCAATGCTTCACGTATTGCAAGCTTTGTGCGGACAATACGTCGATCAATGCTTATTTCGGAATTCATAATTCAGGCTCCTTTTCAACCTGTGAATATAGACATCGTAGTCCATTTCCTGAATAACCAATTAGCCAATGATCTACTCGCGGCTGTGATTGCCTTGCCTTGGCCAAACAATATCCCAATAAACGAGCAGATCTCATCGAATAAGGGACATCATTTAGCCGGAGATTGCTTCAGGTGGTAGAGCATCGCCTTAGCTTTGATACGATTGGAGCGTTCATCATCTCAATGGTGTGTAACCTTACTATTGGGGAACAACTCTATTATATAAATTTCAAGATAATATTCAACATGTTGAAGAAAGATGAGTCGTTTTCGATCCAGACTGGGCTTGAATTCATTAAGTTTCTCAACCTCGAAGAAAGGATCGATTGGGAAACTTAGCATAAACCAGAGTAGTATGGGCATCCCTACTTTGCCGCCATGGTGAGCGAAAAAATTCAGGTTTTGTATCGCAATACAATCAACTGGTTTGGGAAATGTTCTTCCCAGTCATGACCACCCTTGAGTAGTCATTTCAATCGTTTGGTCGAACTGGATAAAATGATAGGTTTGAATAATTTATTGGTTGTGTTCTTGTTTGGCCAAAAATTTGCGCTATCATTTTTACTGGAAAAAAGCGTGTGGGGGCTATAATAGTCCCATTCTAAAAATCCATAGATTTTTAATATTACCGAGGGTTGCTTGAGAAAAATTTGGCCATTTGCTTTCTATTTTTGTCAATATGCTGGAGTGGCATTTATGATGCCATTTATGGTGCTTTTTTATCAGCAACAGGGTTTTAGTGGTGGCCAGATCGGTTTTTTGACTGGTCTGGCACCTTTGATCACGTTGTTTTGCGCGCCCCTTTGGACTGGGGTTGCAGATGCAACCAGGCGCCACCGGTTGGTCATGGGCATCAGTCTGGTAGGTGGGAGCCTGGCGGTCTTTTTCATTCCCTTATTTGCGGCTTTTATACCGATTTTGTTAATCGGGATACTGTCCAACATATTTCTAGCGCCCGTTTCATCGTTGGCTGATAGCGCAACGATGTCGATGTTGGCTGATGAAAAGGATATGTACGGACGATTACGCCTTGGTGGTACGATTGGTTTCGCGATCGCCGCTCCCATCTCCGGACAGCTCGTACAAAGCTTTGGGTTGAAGATGGCTTTCTGGGGCTGCGCCGTAATGTATTTTCTGGCTTACCTCACCAGCCAGAAATTTGTATATTTTTCGGGGCAAGTATTTACCAAACAAAAAACTTCTCTGGCAGGTGGTATCCGGGTTATGAGCAGAAATCCTCGCTGGTTGCTTTTTTTAACGGGAGCACTTGTCGGTGGTTTTGCCATGGCGGTTACTAATAATTATTTTTTCTCTTACATGAAAGAGCTGGGTGCCAAAGAAGCTACCATGGGTCTGGCACTAACCCTGGGAACTGTTTGTGAGGTGCCGGTTATGTTTTTCGGGAATCGCCTGCTTAAATATTTTAAAGCTTACCCACTTTTCATTCTAGCGCTTGTCATTACCGGGATTCGCTTGTTGTTATTTTCAATTGCCAGTTCCCCCACACAAGCAATGATTTTTCAATTACTTAATGGTCTGGCATTCCCAGCCATGTGGATGGCTGGTGTTTCTTACGTTGATGAGAATGCGCCAGCTGGAATGAGCGCCACGGCACAGGGAATTTTCGGGGCCACCGTGTTTGGTGTTGGGACTGCTTTGGGTGGTTTCGTGGGTGGGGCTGTATTGGAGAGCCTGGGTGCGCGTGGGTTGTGTCTTGTTTTTGGCGCAATAACTTTACTTGTCGTAGCTATTATTCTTTTGGTTGGTAGACTGTTGCCATCCACGCATGTTCAATCTGTAGCTTGAAATTTTATCAATTACTAAAAACACATGCCAGTCATTCTTGAAACTCCACGCCTGATTCTGCGCCCGTTTCGCGATTTGGATATTGGATCGTTTCTAGCATATCGCAATGATCCAAATGTGTACCGGTATCAAGGTTGGAAAACCCCATTTTTGCGCGCAGATGCACTTGAGTTCATTGATAAGATGAAAAGTGTTGCGCCTGGTACGCCAGGGGAATGGTATCAACTTGCTATTGAGTGTCGCGATGCGACCGACTCCGGAGCAGAATCCATGATCGGCGATGTTGCTTTTCATATCACCAGGTCTAACCCTAGAATGGCATATATTGGTTACAGCCTCGCCCAATCTGCCTGGAAGCACGGATATGCCAGTGAGGCTGTTCGTAAGTTGCTCGATTATATGTTTCGTGTGCAGGATCTTCACAGAGTGGTTGCAGATTGTGATGTCGATAATCTTGCATCGATTAGCTTACTGGAGCGACTTGGGTTTCGACGGGAAGCTCATTACATCGAAAGTTTTTGGATGAGCAATACGGGAACCTGGGGAAGCGAATATTTGTTTGCATTATTGCAGAGAGAGTGGATCTTGAGATGAATATAACCTGCACAAATTGTAGACGGTTATACCCGGATGAAGGCGCACCTTATAAATGTCCAAAATGTGGCGGGTTGTTTGATATTTCCGACCTGGAATACGATCCGACACAGGTGGATAGATCTGCCAGAGGGTTGTGGCGTTATCGTCACACATTTGTTGGCTTACCCGCTGATTATCCACCTGTTTCTTTGGGCGAAGGTAATACGCCACTTATCTGGGCTGAGGCTTTTGGGCGCCAGGTCGCTTTTAAATGCGAATTCATGAACCCAACCGGATCTTTTAAGGACCGGGGCACTACTTTGATCACGACGTTTATTAAATCCAGGGCAGTGACGACTGCCGTAGAAGATTCATCTGGCAATGCCGGGGCCTCTTTTGCCGCTTATGCCGCACGCGCTGGCATAAAGGCTGGAATCTATATTCCTGCGGCCGCCAGTGGGCCGAAGCGTCGCCAAATTGAATTTTATGGGGCCGAACTTCACCCAATTGAAGGATCGCGTTCTGATGTGACAACAGCGCTCGAATCAATGGTGGAATCATCTCCAGCTGTTTATGCGAGCCACGCATATTTGCCGGTGAACATCCCAGGTTATGCCACGACCGCATACGAAATATTTGAGCAGTTGGGTTGTGCCCCGGGCGGAGTGCTGGTGCCTGCCGGTCAGGGCGGTCTGCTGCTTGGGCTCTATCGAGGTTTTGGCGCTCTTATGCGGGCTGGTTTGATCAGTGCAATGCCTTACTTTATCGGCGTACAGGCACGCGCCTGCTCGCCTCTCTGGGTGCTTTCTACTGCTGGGTTGTCTGCGATGGGTTTCATCACCGAAGGGCCGACTCAGGCAGAAGGTATCCGAGTTAGGCGCCCCCTCAGGGCTGGCGCGTTACTGCAGATTGTTGCCTCCAAGCATGGCGAGTTTTTCCCCGTGGATGAGGTAGACATCTTGAGTGGACGTGACGAACTGGCGAGACGGGGGTTATATGTTGAGCCGACATCCGCAATTACCTGGGCAGCACTTGGCCAAACGCTAAAACGGTTGCCTGATCCGGTAGTGGTAGTGCTGACAGGGTCGGGGTATAAATATAATCAGTAGACTTGGAGACCTAATGGAAAAGATTGTGATCACTGGTATGGGGACAGTAAACCCACTCGGATTGAATGTGCCGGAATCCTGGAAAAGCGTGACAAACGGAATTTCTGGCGTTGGCCCAATTACCCTATTTGATTCCACCGGTTGGAATGTCAGAATTGCGTGCGAATTAAAGGGGTTTGACCCGGCAAACTATATGGATGCAAAGGAAGCCCGCCGGCGTGACCGGTTTGAGCAGATGGGCGTTGCTGCTTCCAAGGAAGCCCTGGCGCAATCCGGGCTGGAGATTACAGATGCCAATCGGGCCCGGGTTGGCGTAATAGTGTCATCCGCGATCGGTGGTATGAAATCGCTGCAAGATGCGGTTATTACCATGAAGGATGAAGGACCTCGTCGGGTCAGCCCGTTCTTGATCCCAATGTTGATGCCGAATGGCGCTTCCGGCTTGATTGCTATTGATAATGGCATTCAAGGTCCTTGTTTTTCAGTGGTTTCTGCCTGCGCTTCTGGTGCTGACGGTATAGGCATGGCCTGGATGATGCTGCGGGCTGGGATTATTGATGCGGCTGTGACCGGAGCAACTGAAGCGACGATATGCGAGATTGGTGTGGGTGCTTTTGATCGCATTGGTGCAATGTCGCGCCACAATGATGATTATTCGAGGACACCTGCGCCATTTGATAAAAACCGTGATGGTTTGGTGATGGGTGAGGGCGCTGGCATACTTGTGCTGGAGCGTGAGAGCAGCGCTAAGGCCCGTGGCGCTAATATTTTGGCTGAATTGGCAGGGTATGCGGCAACGGCAGATGCTTATCACGTTACTGCTCCTGATTCTAATGGTGTGGGTGGGGCGGCCGCCATTCGCGGTGCGCTGGCTGTAGCCGGTGTTAATCACGATGAGGTTGGTTATGTCAGTGCGCATGGTACTGGGACCCCACTTAATGATGCTGCAGAGACAAAGGCTATTAAGGCTGCATTTGGTGACCAGGCTTATAAATTGTCTATTTCATCCACCAAGTCAATGACTGGCCACATGATGGGTGCCACTGGAGCCCTTGAAGCCATTTTCTGCACACAAGCAATTCGGGAAGGTGTCCTGCCTCCTACGCTTCACTATGAAACCCCCGACCCTGATTGTGACCTGGATTACATTCCCAACCAGGCCCGTGAGAAGAAGATTGATATTGCCATTTCAAATGCCTTTGGTTTTGGTGGGCATAATGCGGTATTGGTGGTTCGGCGATATTAAAGATGAAAACAGCTGGTAAAGTGAGAGTATTCTTTCCTGAATATTCATGGCTGGATAAATTAAAAATGGTCTGTACTTTCAGGACACTAATGGTATAATACTGTCCGCTCAGGTGGTGACGCCTGCACTGGAGAGGTCGCGTAGCTGGCTTAGCGCGCACGCTTGGAAAGCGTGTATACCGCAAGGTATCGGGGGTTCAAATCCCCCTCTCTCCGCTATCAAAAACGCCTGCTTATGCAGGCGTTTTTGATTCTTGGCCCTCATTGGTGTGATATTTAATGTCAATAATGTTTACGAAAATCTCTGTGAAAAATAGTAGAGCAAGGTTATTTTATGGTTATTTTCCTGATGATTATTTGTGGAAATAGTTCCTGCAGGTAAAGCCACCTGCAAGTGTCGTAAGCGAGCACAATCCAATCCAGCCGTGACCTTTAATTTCCTTACCTCGATTTTCACTCTGCGTTGCGGCAAAAATGATCTGGGGTTTCTCTACAAAAAACGCCAGCCACTCTTCCAACAGTTGACTCGCCAATAGGTAAATATCCTTTTTTTATTCTTGGGCTGAGTCAATTATAATATTTGCCTTGTTGCCAAATGAGTCTTTTTAGAAAACGATTGGGCGTGGAGGAGTATCGTCATGAAAAACAATGTCTTCGATGTCATCCTGGTTGGGGGTGGAGTGATGAGCTGCGCCAGCGCCTTTTACTTGTTAAAAGCTGATAAAAAACTCAAGGTGTGCATTGTCGAAAAGGATCCCACCTATACCTATGCGTCCACACCCCTTTCAGACGGAAACACTCGTATTCAGTTTAATCTGAAGGAGAACATCCAGATATCTTTGTTTGGGCTGGATGTTCTGGCAAGTTTTGCCGAAGATATGGCTGTTAATGGGCAAAAACTCGATATTGCTTTCCGCCGGCAGGGGAATCTATTTTTGGTGGATGAAGACGCACGTGCGGAAGCTGAAATAGGTCTGGTTTTACAGCAGAGTTTGGGGTGTGATGTGAAATGGATGACACCCGCTGAAATACGGCAGATCTATCCCCTTTGTGAACCTGGTGGTTGTAACGGTGCCACTTTTGGTGCGCAAGACGGGACCATGAATCCATGGGCTGTGTTGGTTGCGTACAAGAACAAGGCTTTAGCCTTGGGTGCTGAGTATATGCATGCTGAAGCAGAAACTATTTTGAGCGAAGAAAACCGGGTAACTGGCATCCGGCTGGTTGGTGGCGAGACATTATTCGCGCCGATTGTGTTGAATGGTGCGGGAGCATGGGGAACGCAGCTGGCTCTGACTTGTGGAGTCAGTTTGCCAATCCTTCCGGTTATGCGTCAAGTCTTTGTGGTCGAAACTAATGTCCGGCCGAAGGGTATCTTACCTGGGATTTTCTTTCCAAGCGGTTTATATTGCTTCCATGAGCGTAACGGTCAATTTATGATCGGGAAGTCTTTGGCCGATGATCCGGTCGGTTTCGATTTCCGTCCTAATAAGCAGGCATTTACAGATCAGATCTGGCCAGAACTGGTGGAATACCTACCTGAATTTGACCGTTTGAAAGTGACCAGAAGTTGGGCAGGGCTGTATGATGTTAACACATTGGACGGAAATGCTGTACTTGGTGAGTGGCCCACATTAAAAGGATTCTACCTGGCAAATGGGTTCTCAGGACACGGGTTTCAGCAATGCCACGCGGTGGGTAGATACATCGCTGAGCAAATGTTAGGGATGCAGCCTGTACTCGATCTATCAAAATTTTCCCCTGAACGAATTTTGGAAAACAAACCTGTTGCTGAGAGTAAAGCAAGGTTGATCTGAAGATTTATGCAGCATTATCTTTATACTATGTTGGTAGTAAAACATACTTTCTGCCGATGGTTGAAGCAATCAAGGTCCTGGCTGTGAGTGTGACAAGAATTAAACATCAAATTGATGATTGAGATAAATATCAATCACCTGCGGTGATTATTTTCGTTGCCATTTTGTTTGTAGCGACTATTGCTTATCGCTTGTTATCGGAGCGTGGATGATGAATGCATTTTTGGACAGGTGGTAAAAGGGTTTCCAGTCAATTAAGGGCTGCTGATCAGTCTGACCTTAATTGACTGGCGGGTATTTTGTCGAATTATTTCAGGTGTTTGAGGACGAGTTCCTGGGCCCCGCTGGCGCTGCAGCCGATGGTCAGAACCTTGTTGCGGGAGAGGTTGAATGTGCCTTTCTGGATACCACAGGGGGTGAAGGCAAAGTAGGAGAAGTTACCCTGAGGAATACTCACGCTGGTTGTGTCTTTTTTTGTGAAGCTGAAATAATACGGATTGCCGATTGAATCGGTCAGGCTGATTGAAATGCTGCCACCGGTTTGGTTGCGAACGGTTACTTTGACGGAAGGCTGGGGCTTCGCGGCCAGGGCAGTGCTGGTTGGGAGCATTGAGAACAGCAGGGTCAGGACTGTGAGCATAACAACGAATGTTCTTTTCATGGTAAGTCTCCTAAATATGAAAGCGGTTTTGGTAATGCGTTTGATCAATTTTCGAAGAGCTGATCAGGTTTTTCCCTTGGCTCTCCATCAGACAGGAGCACCGGGGGACAGACTGGGGTTATTTGAGGTGTTTGAGGACGAGTTCCTGGGCTCCGCTGGCGCTGCAGCCGATGGTCAGAACCTTGTTGCGGGAGAGGTTGAATGTGCCTTTCTGAATACCACAAGGGGTGAAGGCAAAGTATGAGAAATTACCTTGGGGAATACTCACGCTGGTTGTGTCTTTTTTGGTGAAGCTGAAATAATACGGATTGCCGATTGAATCGGTCAGGCTGATTGAAATGCTGCCACCGGTTTGGTTGCGAACGGTTACTTTGACGGAGGGCTGGGGCTTCGCGGCCAGAGCAGCGCTGGTTGGGAGCATTGAGAACAGCAGGGTCAGGACTGTGAGCATAACAACGAATGTTCTTTTCATGGTAAGTCTCCTTGGAAATTGAAATTACTGGGTTGGCCGTTTGGCAACCAATTTTTGAAGAATAGGGAATGATTTGTTCAGTAGTCGCGACTACCATAAGTTCATAAGCTTGAAATAATAATAACAATAACCAGTTGGTTACATATGGTTGTATTGTTTGTTTTTTCGTCAACAAGTGTTGAATAATTACTAATCGAAAGTTTAGCGAATCGTAAGCTATTGCTTAGATTTGTTTAGATTGAGATTCCGCGCGATTTTCTTTATGCTAAATCGCAGATCGATATGTTAGGCCTGGCTGGCAGTCTAATTGGTTTGGACTGCTTCGGTCTGCAATCCACAGATCATTCTGGGCTGGTGGTTAAATATTGAATCTCAATTGCAAGGCTGGCTTGGCAGGGATTTTTACGCCTGGGCTGGAAAGATATAGACCTCGGTGAACTTTACCAGCATCCCTGGCTCCCCTTGCAAGGTTAGCCCTTAATTCCCCCGCAAGCACCCCTGGCAGGGGATTTTCACATCACAATTCTGAGCTATGCTGTGGAAATGAATACTCTCTTACCCTCCCTGCATCCCGGAATTCTGGCAGTTGTCTACGCGTCGCGCGCTGCTCGCGAACCGGTTTCCGTCCTGATTGCTGAGCTTGCCTTGCTCGGTCCGCTAACCGTGCTGGATGGCGGAAATCGTTTTCAGCCTTATCGCGTGGCCCACCTGCTACGTCAGAAAATTGTCAGCGTTGATCAAGTTGCCAGGCAAGTGTTCGTCCGGCGCGCTTTCACCTGTTATCAGATGCAGACGCTGTTGGATGGTACACCGTCGTTGCGCCAGCCCTACATTGTGCATGATTTATTGGCCACATTTTATGACGAACAGGTGCCGGTCCACGAGGCCAGACGCCTGCTTGAGGCCTGTTTGCGTCAAGTGGATCGTTTGGTTCAGTTTGCGCCAGTGTTGGTGACCCTGGCGCCGCCGTTGCTGCTCGAGCGCACTTTTCTAGTTGAGATGATTTATGCTCGGGCACAGCATGTGCTAATAGAGACAAATCCTGTTCAACCGGCTTCCCAGCTCGCGTTGTTTGTTCACTAACGCATGGGCCGTACTCTCCCCACCGTTACCCAGCAGCTTATCGATACCGAATCTGCCTTGGCGCGTTTCCGCAGGGTTTTACGTAAAAGCGACCAGTATTTGCTGGATGGTCTTTTTGCCGCAGCACGTCGCCATAGCGCTGCCATTAGCCAGACCGATGCGCTTTTGCCATTTGAGGCTGCCTTGTTGGCTATTCTGCTGGAGCAGGCCAAAGAGATTGCCGTCCTGCGCCAGGAAGTGGATATGCTCAAAAGTCAGGTCAGGAATGCATGAATATATTGGCTGGTTAATTGATCTTTATCCGGATGATACTGGGGTTTTGCTCTGGTTGTTGTGCGATGACGGTTTGCGTTTGTCCCTTCGCTTGGGCTTCCCTGTCACGTTTTACGCAGATGGTCTTGCGCACCGATTGCGTGAGGCCTGGCTTTTTCTTAAGGCGAAACAAATCGGCCGGGCTCGCGAGACTCGCCGCGATCTTTTTACAGGTCCGCGTGATTTATTGGCTATAACGGTCTTGCGCCCTGTGGAACTGCCCACCATCTTTGCTGAATTTTCCAACCAATTCCCTGATCTGGATTTTTACGATGCTGATATTCCTCTGTCATTGCGTTTTGCTGCCAGAATGGGTGTTGGTCTTCTGGGACGATGCCGGGCGGAATGTGTTGGGAACCGTGTCACTGCGCTCACTGCTCTGGATACTCCCTGGGAGCTTGAGCCTGAGCCCCTTCCGCTGCGCATCCTTGAGCTCAGACCGGATGTGGATCCGGCTTTTTCCCCGCCGTGTCGACTTTTGGTACGCCATGGGCG
This sequence comes from uncultured Anaerolineae bacterium, assembly GCA_903854805.1. The sequence continues at coordinate 60,116 of CAINXK010000073.1, read as the reverse complement.
TGTAAATTACAGCCTCAATCTTGAGCCCCAGCGATCCTTTGAGATTGCCTTGGGTGCGCTTGTACGCCAGGTTGATCCTGACTTGATTTTGACGGATTTTGGCGATACCTGGTTGTTCCCCAGGCTGACCTTCAACCCCAATCGTGATCCGGCACGTGAAGTGCTGACTCGTAAGTCCGGTAGTTATTTTGCGTATGGACAGGTGGTGTATCGTGGAGCACAAACTCATCTTTTTGGACGCTGGCATATCGACCGGCGCAATGCCATGCTTTTCAACGAGTATGGGCTGGACGGTGTGCTTGAGCAAGCTCGTGTAACCGGGTTGGGAGTGCAGGAAATGGCCCGCAAGTCGCCGGGGGCAGGTATTACCGCCATGCAGATGTTGACCGCTTTGCGCACTGGCATACTGGTTCCGTTCGTAAAACAGCAGGCAGAAGCTCCAAAAACGCTGGATGAGCTAATTCGTGCTGACAAGGGGGGCATGATCTATCAGCCGTTGGTTGGCCTGCATCCGGATGTGGCCCAGATTGACTTTGCATCAATGTACCCTTCAATTATGGTGAATTTTAATATCTCGCCTGAAGTACCCCGTTCTACTGAGCGTGATTTTGCTCAGGATCGAGACTGCGGAAGCGATGTATTCTCAGGGCAGCAGTCCCAAGAGTTTCCGGACGGCCTGATCCCTCAAACTTTGCGGCCGTTGCTAGAAAAAAGATTGGCGCTCAAACGAATGCTTTCCGATCTGCACCCGCGGGATTGCCGGGCAAAAGCCATCAAGGCGCGTTCTGCCGCGTTAAAATGGCTGCTGGTGGTCTGTTTTGGTTACCTGGGATATAAAAATGCGCGCTTTGGCAAGATCGAATCGCACGAGGCAGTCACCAGCATTAGCCGAGAGCTGCTGCTGCAAGCCAAGGAAACGGCCGAAGATCTGGGTTTTGTGGTGTTGCATATGTATGTTGACTGCCTATTTGTTCAGAAATCGGGTTGTAGAACCACTTTGGATTTTGCCCCGCTGCTGACCGCTATTACTGAGCAGACGGGTATTCCAATATCTCTGGATGGAGTCTATCGTTGGGTGGCTTTCTTACCGTCAAAAGGCGATGCACGTATCCCGGTGCCCAACCGTTATTTTGGCGTTTTTCAGGATGGCGAAATTAAATATCGGGGTATTGAAATTCGCAGGCACGATACGCCGGCCTGGGTGGCGCGGATTCAGTTGACTGTGTTGGAGTGCCTATCCCAGGCGGAAAATCTTGAGCAGACACGTGAGCTTGTTCCAAAAGCCCAGGCGATCATTGCTCAAGCCAGATGTGATATCAAGGCTGGGCGTGTGCAAGTGGATGATTTGCTGGTTACACAGAGACTCAGCCGTGCAGTTGATGATTATAAAATCCCGTCGCCGGCTGCACGGGCTGCCAGGTTGTTGATGGAACAAGGGCAAGTTCTGGCTCCTGGGCAGACCATCCGTTTTGTATACACGCGTGGCAAGCCAGGTGTCTCGGCGTATGGGTCAGGGGCGATTGATCTGAGGACGATTGATGTGTACAGGTATTGCAGGCTGTTGGATCGGGCAGCCGCTACGGTTTTGGATGTATTTGAACCGGTAAGCGCCCAGCTGTCGTTGTGTTGATCCACAGGAATATTCTACTTTTTTCGACCAATCACCCGTTCCGGGGCTAAATTCATCAAACATGGTTATTGGCGGGTTTTAATAAATTCCAAAAATAAAATCAGGTTGAAATTTGAACCATTTGTGGATAAACTATAAGGAACAAGGAGGCCGTCATGCAGGAGCGTAGGAGAATTGATCGAAAATATCTGGCAATCTATTCACGTGTATTTGACCGTAGTTCAGGACGTGTGCTCGGGTACCTGGCTGATCTCAGTCAGCAAGGGATTATGATCATTAGCGACGATCCGTTGGCTGAGAATGTAATTTTCAATTTGCGTTTTGATTTACCGGATCCACCACTTTTTTCCGCAGACCATCTTGATCTGCAAGGACGGGTTGCCTATTGTGGCCCAGATGTCGATCCAGTTTTTTATAATATCGGTTTTGAGTTTTTGAGTGTGAACGCCCAGGAGGGCAGGATCATCGAAGAAATGATGGAAGCATACGAATTTACCAGAAAGTTTCCGGGTTACCCGCCGTCCCCGTCAGCTTTATAAAGTTTGAATCGTGCCCACCAAAAAAATAGAGACGAAAAATCTGATTCTGACACGCCCAATTCCGGAATCCTATTGGGTTGTACCCGGGCGTTTACTGGCAGGCGAGCATCCTTGCGCGGCTTTTGCGCCGGAGATTACCCGTCAACGTCTGAATGCATTTCTTGAGGTTGGTTTTGAAACAATAATCAATCTAACTCAAGAGAATGAAGTAGTTGACTATGCAATTCTCTTGCAAGAACAGGCCCGCTCTTACGGAATGCAAGTGGAATGTCCGCATTTTCCTATCGGTGACTTCGGCCTGCCTGATCCTGGTTTGATGAAGGAAATCCTTGATGAAATCGATCATGCGCTGGACAGTGGGCGCAAGGTGTATGTGCATTGCTATGGTGGTATAGGGCGGACGGGCACGGTGGTGGGCTGTTTTCTTGTGCGCCATGGATATTCTGGGCAATTAGCGCTTCTTGAATTGGCCGGTTGGTGGCGTAATGTTCCGAAATCAGTGCGCCATCCGGATTCCCCAGAGACTTTTATGCAGAAAGAGTTTGTACTAAACTGGGACGAAAGTTGATGGCAATTCTTTGCTGTTGATATTTGAATATACCTGTTTTGGGGTTTATAAAAAACTTTGACAGCAAGTTATATTCCAGATTGAAAGTTGCCTGCCAGTAGACTTGGATATTAATGGTCTGGCTGATCGCAGTCATTTTTCGATTTATGATAATAATTTGCAAACTTCCATCGCCTGGTTAGGATTTATAATCAGGTAATGGATTGGCATGCCCGATACCTTGAACAGGCTCAATGGACGGCGCAACTGCGTGCGTATCTATTTAATAAAATTGGGCTGGGATTTTCTAAAAAAGTGCTGGAGCTTGGTTGTGGAACCGGGGCTGTTCTCAATAATTTTCCTTTGAAGAGCGGTGTTCATGGCCTGGATATTAACCGACTCGCCCTTAAACAAGCCGCGCAGAATGCACCGGATATTCAGTTCACATGCGGAGATGGCGCTGATTTGCCATTTGTGGCAGCGGCATTTGATGTTGTTTTTTGTCACTTTGTGCTTCTGTGGACTGAAGACCCTTTACGCGTCGTTGCGGAGATGAGCAGAGTAACACGTAAAGGTGGCATTGTCTTGGCTTTGGCTGAGCCGGATTACGGTGGCCGGATTGATTATCCGGCGGAGTTAGCGGAGTTGGGGCGTTGGCAGCGGGAATCTCTTCAAAACCAGGGCGCTGATCCTGTGATGGGTCGCAAGCTGGCCGGCACCTTCAATCAGGCTGGACTGAAACAGGTGGAGACCGGCATCATCGGTGGTGAATGGCGCAATGATATTCTGTTGGGGGGGCACGAAATGGAATGGCAGGTGCTGATTGATGATTTATCGGGCCGGGTTCCATTGCAAGATATTCGTAATTTGGAAGCCATGGACAGGTTGGCCCGGGAACGGGGTGAACGTGTGTTATATATACCAACGTTTTATGCTTGGGGTGTGGTGTAATCGTTCGAATGGTATAATTATCATAATTTGGAGGCATTTTGGAAGAACCTATTTTTGAAAATACTACTGGCGCACCCGAAACAGGAGATATCGCCGAAACTACTGAAACGGCATCTCCGGGTTTAGGGCGCTTCTTTTTAGATGTGCTAGAGACTCTGCTTCTATCTGCGGTCTTGTTTTTGGCGATCAACGCCCTCTCGGCTCGTGTTCGTGTAGATGGTTTCTCTATGAATCCAACCTTGCAGGATGGCGAATTTGTGTTGGTTAATCGCCTGGCATACCGCTTGGGCATCCCTCAACGCGGAGATATCATAGTCTTTCATTTTCCACTTGACCCTGCCAGCCAGGATTTGATCAAACGAGTAATTGGTCTTTCTGGCGACCAAATTACTGTAGCCAGGGGAGTGGTGTCTGTGAATGGCCAACCGTTGGCTGAGCCATATATCGCCGCGGCGCCCCTATACTCTGGTCAGTGGGTGGTACCGGATGGCGATTTATTTGTTTTGGGCGATAACCGTAATGATTCTTCCGATTCTCACTCCTGGGGTATGTTGCCAGAAAAAGAAATTGTGGGCAAGGCTATATTTATATATTGGCCATTTCCTGAGTGGAAACTAATTGATCATTATGATTTCGCGAAAGTAGTTCAATGAGCGTAAATCTGGATAATATCCTTTCCCTGGCGGATGAGTATCTTCAAGAATTGCCGCCCGCGTTGCCACCTTTCCGAGCTCCGATTGGCGTTGAGCTGGCAAGCTGGATCGATCACACCATTTTGAAACCTGATGCTACCGAGCTCCAGGTAAAAAAACATTGTGATGAAGCCCGGCAGTATCGCTTTGCAACTGTCTGTGTTAATCCTGCCTTCGTGCATTTAGCATCAGAATTATTGAGCGAATCTGGAGTGGCTGTCTGTTCGGTGGTTGGTTTTCCTTTGGGTGCCACCTTTCCCGCTGTGAAGGCACTTGAGACCCGGCAAGTGATCGCAGCGGGTGCCATTGAGATTGATACCGTCATCAATCTCGGTGCTATGAAAAGCGGGAATTATTCCCTGGTTTTGAGTGATGTGCAGAGTGTGGTTGAGGCTGCTGCGGGCAGTGCGCATGTAAAAGTTATTTTGGAAATGTGTTACCTCGATTTGCGAGAAAAAATTATCGCTTGCCTGTTATGTAAGGCAGCTGGGGTAGATTTTGTTAAGACATCCACTGGTTTCGGATCTGGTGGCGCCACTGCGGATGATGTTGAATTGATGAGGCGACTGGTGGGTGCGGATATGGGTGTAAAAGCAGCTGGTGGTATTCGAACGTTGCAGGATGCTTTGCGGATGATTGCTGCTGGTGCCAATCGTCTGGGCGCCAGTGCCGGTATTTCGATTCTGAAGGAAACCGGAGCGATATGACCCAATCCCATGATTCTTCCACATTTTCGTGCAATGAATGCCAGGCGGGCATGATGCGCCTGCGGTTCATAACATACTTCACCTGGTTGGATGAAGAGCTGGTGACTGTGCCAAATTTTCCGGCTTGGGTTTGTGATGTTTGCGGGAAACGCGAATATGATGAACGTGCAGTTAACTGGTTGACAACCCTTCTTAGCCCAAATGCCGGGCAGACGACCATTACGAGCCGACCAAGCCGGCGATTACCACTTGCAAAACGTGGTCAAAATCGTCCCAGCTCTACGGAGTAAAACATGGCTCTCGACGCCCCATCTGTAACGCACAGGATACTTTCTGCAGATTTTTACACATCGAGTTATCGAATTGTGGGCAAAGCCATGGTTCCCAATTCTGGGATAGTGGGCTTGTTAAACGATTCTACCCATTCCTACATGGAGATTCTGGATGCGCGTCTGGCGCGTTTGCACATGCCTTCGAAGTTGGTGAGCCATTATGAAGTTATCCGCCTGGTTAAATCGCAGATATTTGCAGTTGCGCTATCACGGCGGGAGGATCTCGGGCCTCAGGCTATTGCGCGAGGTGGTTATGCACGGTTGACTGAGTATCCCGTAAATATCACATCTTCGGTGTATGAATTAGATGGAATCTTGGAATGGGCTGGGCGTCTAGATTTTTCGACTTTCATGGTGGAAGGCAGTCGTGATTTTCTACCCGTCTACTCAGCCTCTCTCAGCGCAATCCTTATCCCAGCACTAAAGGCTGAAAGCCCGGCAATTTTATTTAATCGACGACAGGTGGATATACTGGCGTTGACTAATCAGAAAATTGAAGATTAATTTCACCAATTCAATCCCTCAAATGTTTCAGGATAGGTTTTTTTATCTGGTAAGCTTTGCACCGTGGTGTTTGTTTGGCCGCAATTTTGGGAAAATGGTAAAACTGACCCCATAAAATGCTTGACCAGAGTGAAGGGTGATGATAAAATCCTGCCCGCTCAAGTAATGCCCCGCAAATATTGCGGACTTTGCCCCCATCGTCTAGTGGACTAGGACGCAACCCTTTCAAGGTTATGACCAGGATTCGAATTCCTGTGGGGGCACCTATTTATAGACACAGTATTTCTTTTGAAATACCCGTCTTCCGCAAACCCCGTTCAAAGAAATGAGCGGGGTTTGTTTTATTTAGTAAATCCCCGAAAATAACCGGTAGCGCACGCGCAGTGCATAGTCGCGATAGCCAGGCAATTCTTCCTGTAGGATTTGGTCTTCCAGCGCGGTTCTGAGGATGGCGATAACCAGCGCCACTACCGCTGGAATCAGTGTCCACACGGAGCTTAAGGCCAGCACAATGCCCAAAAGCGGCAGAAGATGTCCAGCGTAGCCGGGGTGCCGGATAAACCGGTAGGGGCCGCTTTCACAAACCACATGCCCGCGCTCGGCTTGGATTCGCACTACGCCATAGAAAAAGCGATTCCCGACCAGAGCCCACACGGCCAGTGAGTATCCAGTTGCGATCAAGATAAAGCCGAGGAGGTTGAGCCAGAGGGGGAACACGGGGGACCAACCCAAGCGGTGATCGAACCCGGCCACCATGACCAGATGGAAGCCGACGCTCAGCGCCATCAGCGGGGCGAGGATTTTATCCCAGGTTCTTTACACCGGGGGCTTTTTCAAACCTGACGCGTTCCGCCATCAGGCCAGGATGCCGCTGTTCTGACCAGACTCGCCCACCGATGCCAGCGACAAAGACCAACAGGCCAAAAACCCAGGCCTGCCACCAACCCAAATCCCAAGCGCAGATTATGAGAACGGCTGGAATAAAGAGATAGACGATGATCAAACGTATCCATTGCGAGGGAGGAAAGGCTTTCGCCTTTTTATTGTCCATTGGCCAGCTCCAAAACAGCTTTCACATCCCTGACTTGATGGTCAGAGATGCCCAGGGCCTGTAACTCTACCGGGTTGCCAGCTACGATCTGCTGTCCCAGGTCAGAATGCCGCCACATTTTCAGGTCTTCTTCCAGCGGCGAGCCAATGCGGTCTTCGCGCACGATCTTGCCATCCGCCATGACCAGCACGCGTTGGGTCTGGCGGGCCACGGATGGGTCATGGGTCACGATGATGAACGTGACCCCTTGTGATTGGTTCAACGCTTTGAGCAGGCGCATCAAGTCCTGCCCGGCGGTGGTATCCAGGCTGCCGGTAGGCTCGTCTGCCAGCACGAGCGGAGGCTGATTGGCCAGGGCGCGGGCCACGGCCACCCGCTGACGCTGCCCGCCTGAAAGCTGTCCGGGCAGGTGATTCTGGCGGTCGGCCAGCCCGACCAGCGCCAAAAACTCCTCGGCGCGTTTGCGGCGCGAACCAGCGCCCAGGAAACCCATCATCGGGATTTCCACATTTTCACGGGCGGTCAGGGTGGGCAGGAGGTTGTGCAGTTGGAACATGAAACCGACCGTCTTAGCGCGGAATCGATCCACATCGCGCAGGGTGGACAAATCCTGCCCGTTGACCAAGACTTTGCCGCTGGTGGGGGCATCGAGCGTGCCCAAAACATTCAGCAGGGTGCTTTTGCCGCTGCCGCTGGGGCCCATCACAGCCAGGAATTCCCCGGCTTCGACCGACATGGTGACCCCATCCAAGGCGCGGATCTCTTCGGCGTCGCCATAGATGCGAGTCAGGTCATGCGTTTCGATCATCAGGTTGGCGCTCATTCGCTCACCTCGATATCTGCGAAAGCGGTCATACCCCAAAGCAGGCCAGCGGGGATAGTATCGAGCACAATAACAGCGGTGTAGTTCACCCCGGAGCCTGCGGCAGATTTACTCGCCACCCGCAGAACGGTGCCCGGAATCGTGACATTTGGCAGGGCGTCGAAGGTGACGAGAGCCACATCTTGCGGATGGAGACGGGCGGCGTCAATTTCACTCAGATCGGTGGTTTCTACGCGCAGGTTGTCCAGGTCGCCCAACTGAAGGATGGGGATGCCCGGAGTAACCCATTCGCCCACGCGCACATCCAGATTGCAGATCACGCCCTCAAACGGAGCGCGCAGTTCGAGGTTGGCCACGGCTTCCTCGGCGGCCAGCACCTGGGCTTTCGCCAGGGCGAGGCGCGCCTCGCCCTGGGCAAGCAGGTTCGTATCCGGACCATCCTTGCACCGATCATACTCTGCCTGGGAGCGGGCCAGGTCCGCTTGGGCAACTGCCAGTGCGGCGCGGTATTTAGCGGCGTCGATGTCGGTTGGGTTGCCCACATACCAGTTGTATTTGGCAATCAGTTCATTCAGATAGAGTTGAGCATCGGTCATCACGGCCAGCGCCTGCGCTTTTTTCTCATTGCCATCCTCGAGCCTGGCCACCTGCCTCCATGAGTCCTGGGCCCTGGTGAGCGCTTTTTTGGCCAAATCGATTTCGGCTTGTGTATTTTTGATCCGCGTCTCCGAGGCACGCGGATAATACAGGCTGTCCGCGTCATCCTGCGCATCTTGCATAGCCTGCTGGGCATTCGCCACGGCCTGCTGCGCGCGAGCCCTTGCCGTGGCGGCATTTTCCTTCAGGGTCTCCAGCGCCTGTTGGGCACTGATCAGTTCGTACTGTGCCGCGCTCAGGTTTGCTTGCGCCGCTGCCTGACCATCCAGCCGCACGAGGAGTTGCCCGGCGGAGACCCGCTCACCTTCGGTCACAAGTACCTCGGCCATCACGGCCTGGCTGCGCGCGCTCAATTCGGCCCATTGCTCAGGGACGACAATACCGGTTGCGCTGATAACGGCTTCGAAGTCTTGCCTCCCGCTCTCGGGGGTGGGCGTGGCTGCCTCGCCGGAGGCACTGCATCCGGACAAAATTAAGGAAAACACGATGAGCAGGACGAAAATTTGGGGATAAGGTTTCATGGCAACCTCCATGGTTTTACTCATAGCGCAAAGCCTCCACCGGGCTGAGACGGGTGGCGCGATAGGCCGGGTAAAGCCCACCAACTGCGCCTAGAAAGATAGACAGCAAAAACGCCCGGGCAAAGATCTCCCAACTCCAGGCCGGCTCCACCCAACTGCCCAGGGTGGGGCTCACTTTCATCAGTTCGACCAGCCCAAAAGCAATGACCACGCCCGCCACGCCGCCCAACACCCCCAGGAGCACCGCCTCGCGCAAAATCAGCGCCATGACCGCCTGGCGCCGCCAGCCCAAAGCCCGCAGCACGCCAATCTCGCGGGTGCGTTCAAAGACCGACATCAGCATGGTGTTCAGCACACCCAGTCCGCCGGCAATAATTGCAATCACGGAGATACCATCTAGCATGGCCTTGGAACTCTGCATGTCAGGCATTTCCTCGGCAAACTCCGAACTCAGGGCGGCATAGACACCGGGGTATTTGGCATTGATTTGTTCGACAATGGCCGGGGCCTCGGTTGCCACCTTGAGTTTGACCGCCACCATACTAACCTGGCGCGGGCGGCCGATGAAGTTTTGCGCATCACGCAGGGTGACCACGCCGCCGGTCTGTTCCCAGCCGATATTGGTTTCGTAGATCCCCACCACCTTGAAACGCGTTCCGCTGATCTCGACCATCTCCCCGACCTCCTTTTTGAGCGTGTCAGACATCAACCTCCCGAGCAAAATCTGGCGATTGCCGGTCAGCATCCGGCCTTCGACAAGGTGAAAGCGCTGGATGACACGGTCATTTGGGGAATAGCCTTGCAAAAGGAACATCACGCCCGAATCAGGCAGGATCAGACCGGTGAAGACCACCCCACTGGCGCTTTGCACTTCGGGCATGGCGGCAATCGAATCGACCACCCGTTCATCGATCACGCTCAGGGTAGTATCGGCGATGTCAGCCTGGCGGATCATGATCTCGGCCTGGGTGCCGCCAGCCATGTCGGTGAAGGATGCCGCAAACCCTTGTACGATCGCATCCAGGGACAGGATGGCGCCCACGGTCAGGCCAATTGCGCCGAGAGTCAGCAGACTGCGGGTGGAACGCTGCCACAGGCTCTGGACCGCCATCCCGCCGAAGGGCAGGCGGCGGGCACGGGTACTGCCGCCTTCATAGCGCAAGGCTTCCACCGGTTGCAGGAGGGAGGCCCGCCAGGCCGGGTACAGTCCGCCGACCAGGCCGAGGATGAGCACCACGCTCATGGCCTGGACCACCAGCCCCGGGGCGAGGGTTCCGGTTTGAGTCCCCATGAGTACGGTGATTTTTGAAAGTCCCTTGAGAAGGAGCCAGCCCTGCAAAATGCCAAACAAGCCCCCGGCGAAACAGACAACCAACGACTCCCCCAGAATCATCCCCAGCACCTGGTGACGTTTCCAGCCGGTGGCGCGCAGGACGCCGATTTCACGGGTGCGCTCAAAGATTGCCATCAGCTGGGTGTTCAACATGCCCACGCCGCCAATCACAATCGCCAGCCCACCGATAACCCAGACGAACCCCCGCAGGATGGTCTGCATGGATTGCTGGTTGGCAAATTCGGAGGTGCCGCTCAACAACAAGTCCGGCCATTTGCGCGCAACGCGCTCTTCGACCCGGGCGCTCAGGCTGGGCTCCGTCAGGCGGATATAGAACAGGCTGACCTGCTTGCTTTTCCCCAACAAAGCCTGAGCGTCTTCCAGGCGTAGGAGCGCACCGCTATCTTCAAAGACATCGCCGGTCTCGTAAATGCCAACGATGCGGTAGGTGGTGCTGGTAATGCGAAAGGTATCGCCCACCCCTTTTTTCATCACTTCCGCGGCCGCCGAGCCCAAAAGGATTGGCTTGCCGCGCAGTTCGTGCGGGAGGCGGTTGAACAGGTCATACCCCTCCTTGGCGGTAAAACGCTCCAGCATGAAACTGTCTGCGGGGTATCCAAAGACGATGAAAAATGGCTCGCTCTCGGTTTGCACCAACCCCTGGAGCATCCCACTGACGGATTCTACTTCTGACATAGCGACCAGTTCTTTGCCGACCGCCTCTTTCACGGCGCTGTAACTGACATCCATGGTGTCTGGCTGGCTGAGAACGAGATCGGCCTTACTGCCCTGCATCATTGCGCCGTAACCCGCCTGGAATCCGTCGGCCAGGGCGCCCAGGGCGACGATCACGGTCACCCCCACGCCGATCCCCAAAATGGTCAACAACGTGCGAATTTTGCGTCGCAGGAGGTTCCTGAAAATGATGTTCACTTCCATTTCTCCTGATTGTCAGCATACGGCACAACAATGCGCCATACGCTTAATTTCATTCTATGCCGTTCGGGGAAATTGTCAAACACATATAACGTTGATTACGATTCCGTTGGGTTTTACACCAAAACAAACGCCTGCAAAGGATGCAGACGTTTGGGACTGCGCTTGGATTTTTTCTGCGATATCCAGCCATGCACTCATAAATATGCTCAATCCAATCGTGTTATCGTCTAAAATAATTCGATACCCTCTCAAGAATCCAACACATAATTGGTACGTATTCCTGTGGGGGCACTGTTTTATAGGCAATTTTCTACCCACCCGATGATAGTATCGGCACAAAACCCCACTCATTTTGAGTGGGGTTTTGTGTGTAGATAATCTTCATCACGGATCAACTCGGCAAGCGCCAGGGGCGCGCGAGCTGTAAGGTCGTGTGACAAAAAAACCGCCCGAAAAGGCGGTTTTTCTATTCAAGTTAGTATAAACTTGGTCGACGTTATTTATTTTTCCATAAATGATTATATGGAATGATCATCAGTACCCCGGCGGCGATAATCAGCATGCCAACTTCCATGCCAGCTTCTTGCCATGGTCCGAAGAATAGTTGTTTGGCGGTTTGTTGAACGGTCATCCCAAAAACATCAGCCATACCGGAAAACAAGGCGATAACATAGCCGGTACTGATCAGGCGAATGCCAATATCAGCCGTGATTGTTTTTTCTTCATCGCCCCATAACGCAGCCAGGCTTATATAACCACCCAGACATAGGAAGGCCAAGCCAATTAGAAATATTGTGATCTGCACAAACCCGATCACTGGGCTGCGATCCAGCCCGAACCATTCTGGTTTGGCTGAAAAAACCAAAATAAACAAACCGACAACATTGGTCAGAAGTCCCATCCTGACCCGTTCCCTGGCAACGTATTTTGAATTGGTCTCCATGGGCGGTAAGCCATTACTCATGAAGGCAAAGTCCTGCGCAGGATTTCAATCCAGTTGCCACCCATGAGTTGAACGATATCGGTCGATGAATAGCCGCGAGCTTCAAGCAAGGGAGTCAGGTTCTGCAAGTCGGCAATTGTGTTTAGCCCTTCTGGAATGTGCTGCAAGCCAAAACCACCGTCGAAGTCGGTTCCAAGCCCGACATGCCGGGCATTACCCGCTCGCTGGCAGATGTAATCCATTTGGGCGGCTACCATATCAAGTGGGACATCTGAACGAGGGTCAGGGATTTTCCAGCCTTCTATCAAGAAGGAGTTAAAGGGAATTACACCGATGACCCCATCGCGTTGGATGATGCCGTCGATGATTTCGTCGGTAAGAAAACGGTTTATGGTACCGTTCTTAACCTGCCTGAGGGCATTGGCGTGTGTGGCAAGCAAGGGGCCTTCGTACATATCCAGGGCTTCAAGTGCAGATTCCCAAGCCATGTGGCTCAAATCCAGGGTGAAGCCGATTGAAGCCATGCTGTGCAGCAGGTCGCGTCCTTCCTTGGTTAGAGGGCCTGGTTCACGAGTGCCACCACAAAAACGATTACCTTTCCAGGCTGGTCCTATAACGCGCACGCCGCGCTGCCACCATATTTCAAGTTCATTGATGGAACGGATGCCTTCTGCACCTTCCATCAGGGTGATTAGCCCAGCCGGGGGAGTGCTATTTTCCTGATTCCACCTTGCAAGCGTTTCTTCAAATTGTTTTTTATCGCGAATGGGGGTAAATTTATCCGGGTGCTCGTCAAATAACCTGTCGTACACATCTAGTTGGTTCATGTAAAGCTTGTGGGCTTGTTCAGTGTTCGCGTAAACCTGGGTTTCCCAAGTTGGTATCGTCCCACGGGCGGGTGCTGCGAATAGAGTCGCAAAAATGATCGCCACGCGGCCGCGCTGATATTCCTGCCAGCTGAGCGTTGAGTCGCCGTTTGCTTCGATTGCAAAACTGCCGGCTTCGCGACGGCGGGTCTCTTCGACAGAGACAGTGTAATCCCGTCCAAAGGTGAGCATGTTATAAGCCAGGTCTTGATGTGCGTCGACTATGATGGGGTTCATATGTTTACCAGAAGATCCTCGAGATGATTGGTGGAGCGCCATGCCTTCAGATATCTAAAGAAAATGGACGCTTGGGTACTTGGGTAAAACAAAAAGAGCGCACCGGCTGGTGCGCTCTTTGGTAGTAATTTTACTCTTCTTCGTTGTCCGGTGTGAGTTCCGCTGCCAGGGCCTTCATGTCCATGTCTGCGTAAGCCCCTGAGTCTACTTTACGCAAGCTGAGACCGATACGACGCTGGTCTTCGTCAATGCGGATAACCCGCAGTGTGAGCACATCGCCTTCTTTGACAGATTCTTTTGGATGATTGATACGGTTCTCACTCAACTCAGAAATATGGATCAAACCTTCTACGTCACCTTCAAGCCGGGCAAAAGCGCCGAACTTTGTCAAGCGAGTAATGGTTCCTTCCACAAGCTGGCCGACTTTGAACTTGGCCACTTTTTCGTTCCAGGGATCACCTTGAAGAGCGCGGATGGAAAGGCCAATACGTTTCTTGTCCTTGTCCACGCTAATAACTTTGACTTTGACTTCCTGTCCAACCTCGAGTACTTCGCTGGGGTGTTGAACGCGCTCCCAAGATAGCTCGGAAAGGTGGACAAGACCGTCGGCGCCGTTGACGTTGACAAATGCGCCGAAATCGGCGACAGAAGTCACACGGCCGGTATAAACCTGGCCTTCTTCCAAGCCCTCGATGACGCGTTCTTTGAGGGACTGGCGACTTTCCGGGTTAGCGGCGCGCTCAGAAAGGATCAGGCGACGGCGGGCGCGATCAACTTCAATGATGCGTACACCGATGGTTTCGCCGATCATCTTAGCCCAGCGATCAGGAGTATCTCCTTGCACTGAACTGCGGCGAGTCATGCTGATCTGAGAAGCGGGTATGAAACCACGCAGACCATGCACCAGGACAATCAGCCCACCCTTGTTGTAGCCATCAATCTTGCCTTCAAAGGCTTCGCTGCTTTCCTGCATCTTCTCAACCAATTCCCAGCCCAAGGCTTCGCGGGCGCGGGTATAGGAGAGAATGACGTTCCCATTTTGGTCCTCTGGGTTGATCACATAGACAGGAATTTCCTGGCCAACTGCAAGCGCTTCGCGCTCCGAGGTAGGAATTTGTTCAAGTTCCCGTCCCATGATCACGCCTTCGGATTTGGACCCGACGCTGACCAAAATTTGGGATGACGAAATGCTGGCTATCACACCCTGGCGAATTTCACCTTGAATGGGAAATTCTAACCCGGCGTCTTCGGACCGCATGAGGCTTTCCATGGTTTCATGGCTTTCATTCTGGAACTGCTCGTCGCGGCCCCCTTGCCCCTGAAGGGCGTCCTGTTCATCAATCATAACTGAATTGCTCCGACATAAAGAGATTATATTTGATTATACAGGTGATTGTTCCAGTTGACAATACCAAAATAAGAGTGATTCAAACTTTCGTGTACATATCTGGATCAATTCGGGTAATTTAGATGATTGTGCACCACATATTCTTGCTGAGTTATCGGCGGAAATGTTGATTTTTAGAATTTGAAAAATTCTCAGTCACAAGGTAGTATAATCGCGCTTGAGGAATCGCTATGCTGACTATCTACCCATTCACTGCTATTGTTGGCCAAGAGCGCATGAAACGCGCTCTAATTTTGAACGCTGTTGACACCCGTGTTGGCGGGGTTTTGATCCGTGGTGAGCGCGGTACTGCAAAGTCTACCGCAGCTCGCGGACTTGCTGCTCTGCTGCCAAAGGTGCGTGCCGTCAAGGATTGTCGCTTTGGTTGTGATCCTGACAGTCCAAATACATGGTGTACGGAGTGCAAGGAACGTTCTCTTTCGATCAAGGAGCTGCCCTTCGATGTTCGTCCTATTCCGTTTGTGAATCTGCCTGTTTCAGCCACAGAGGATCGTGTTGTTGGAACCCTGGATATTGAGCAAGCCATTCAGAAGGGTGAGCGTCATTTTGAACCGGGCGTATTGGCAAATGCCAACCGTGGATTGCTATACATCGACGAAGTCAATCTTTTGGATGACCATGTGGTTGATTTGTTGCTCGACTCTGCGGCCATGGGGATGAATATTGTCGAACGTGAAGGTATTTCATTCTCACATCCAGCGCGTTTCATTCTTGTTGGTACGATGAATCCTGAAGAAGGTGATTTACGGCCACAGCTTCTCGACCGCTTTGCCTTTGCTGTTGATATCACTGGCATTCGCGATGCGCGCGAGCGTGTTTTGATCATGGAACGCAATATTGCATTTGAGGCAGATCCGGATGCATTTCGGAGAACGTTTTTGCAACATGAGGAAGAAATTTCGCACCAGATTGAGCTGGCTCGCAAATTGGTTGGTAAGGTGACTTATTCCAGACGCGACCTGCTTTCGATTGCTGCATTGACTTCATCTCTCAACGTCGATGGCCACCGTGCTGATCTGGTGATCTTGAAAGCTGCCCGAGCACAAGCTGCCTTTGATGGACGCACTACCATAACCGATCACGATATTGCCCTGGCTGCCGAACTTGCCCTGCCGCACCGTATTAAGCGTGGGCCGTTCTATCAGGCTGAAATAACTGCTGAACAATTGCAAGAGCGTATCGAAAACCTGGTTGGGCAATCATCAGAAGGTGAGCCCGGCGAGGATTCGCAAGATCAGTCAGATGCTCAGGAAAAAAAAAGTCGATCGTAGAAGATCAGGTTCAGGATGACACGCGACCGTCAACTTCTGAGCCCGCCCGGCAGGATGTGTTCGCATCCCAGAATGCAAATTGGTGGGATGGTGGGCAAAAGGTCAAGACTGGCGAAACTTTTGCTCCACGTAAGCTAGATACACCCTTGGACAAGTTAACCCGAAAAAATTCTGGCCGTCGTTCCCAAACGCGGACCGAACGTAAACGCGGCCGTTATGTAATGTCAAGACCTGCTAACGGAAGCCGGGATATTGCATTCGATGCCACTATTCGAGCAGCTGCGCCCTTTCAAAAACACAGGGTAGAGCAGCGCAAGAAAGTGGCATTTGCAATTCAAAAAAGTGATTTGCAGAAAAAAGTTCGTGTCAAACGTATGGCTAACCTGGTGCTTTTTCTGGTGGATGCTTCGTGGTCGATGGCAGTTGCCGAGCGCATGAACGCTACCAAAGGTGCCATACTTTCCTTGCTTACCGATGCTTATCAGCGTAGAGACCGTGTCGGTCTGATAGTTTTCCAGAAAGATAGGGCCACCCTGGTGCTTCCGCCGACCAATAGTGTCCAGTTAGCTCAGCGGGCATTGGTGGATATCCCTGTAGGAGGCAAGACCCCACTTTCTGCCGGTTTGTTAATGGCAACCGATGTTTTACTGCGCGAAAAGCATACACATCCCGATGTTGAGCCACTCTTGATCATTATGACGGATGGGGCAGGAAATGTCTCGGTAGGACCTTTGCCTCCGCAGGAAGAATCTTATCATTTCGCTGAGATAATCGCGAATGAAAAGGTTAAAAGCCTGGTTATCAACATGGAGCATGCTGCATTTGATCAGGGTCTGGCGAAACAATTGGCTGACCATCTGAAAGCTCCTTGTTTTGCTCTAAGCGATATCAAAGCTGAGAGTCTATATCATACTGTCCGCCAGGAAATGGGCAAATAAATCTGGGATATGGTAATAAAAAATCGAGCCGAAGAAATTCGGCTCGATTTTTTATTATTTCCTACTTTTTATTGCCAATCAACTCGGTGGGCAAAGAATGGTAGCTGTTTAAGCCCGGGTCTGCTATGCTTGAGTAAGTGCCCGCCAATAGGTTTACGTATAGTGTTTCGTACTGCTTTATAGTATTTTCCATACTATGGTGTTTTGCCTTTTCCAGGCTGTTGGCACCCATCCGAGCCCAGTGCTCTGGGTGATCAGCAAGCAATGCAATGCAGCGAGCTGCATCGATTGGATTGCCCGGCTGGAACAAATAGCCATTGATTCCGTTTCCAGCTAATTCTGGTAGGGCAACTGCGTTGGCAAGCAGAACGGGTCGGCCGCAGGCCATTGCTTCTAGGGATGCGATACTTAATAATTCAGCTTCGCTCGGCATGGTAAAAATATCGACGCTGTTTAATAAGTCTGGTAAATCATCGGCAGGTACAAACCCGGTAAAGTGGACACGTTCGCCCAGTTCAAGTTCATTTGCGAGCATACGCAAAGATTCCTGTGCAGCTCCGTGCCCGGCGATTCCCAGCTGGATATCATCACGGTCGAGTTTCTTTAATGCGCGTAGGATAACATCCAGGCGTTTTTCGTGATCTACCCGTCCAACGAAGAGAAAAATAGTTCGATTAGGATCGAGCCCAAAGCGGGTAAGGACGGCAGCTCGCTTCACGGTAGAATCTGGGTGGAAGCGGTTGAGATCAATGCCGCAAGAGACCGGATAAACAGGGATTTTTAGACCTTTTGCTTGCATAAGTGCTGCGGATGCTTTTGATTGGGCCGTTACGATCTCCAAGCGGTTGTACACAGCCAGCATCCATGCCCACATTACATGGTTATAAAGCGGTTTAATGTTAGAAATAAAAGGTACATAAGCGGCAAGATTTTCGGGCATGAAATGGTTTGTACCTATCAGTGGAATGCCTGAATTTTTTGCCACTTGAACCACATCCTGGCTAAGTGGAAAATGATCCTGAACATGAACAATATTTGGTTGGAAAGCTCTTAAAATTTTACGAATAGCGCTTTCTGAGAACAAAGAGAAAAAAGCATCCGAATGTATCATATTCAAGTTGGATGATCTCAACGCCTCAACCTGGACGTTGTTACGGGTTGCGCTGTAAGCAGGTCCTATTTCTGATGGGAAAATTGACAAGACTTCATTTCCGCGTTTTGCCAACCCCTCGGTTAGATTTTCAGTAAAGACAGCCTGCCCATTCATGGCAGGGTAGTGAACTGTCCCAGCTATAAGGATTCTCATTGATTTTCTCCCTCGTCTGGCGTCCGGCAGAACTTGTGAATTCTTGGATTTGACGACTGCCGAAGCTGCTTTGAAACAAGGATATTTGTCGAAAAATATTTTGTTATGAATAGTTGTCAGGCCAGCAAGCTCAGCTTGGGTTGATGATTTTAATTGAAATATGCAGGACCATTTGGTAGTATTAATTGTCTGTGCAAAATCCACCATTATTTTGTGCACATGACAAGCGCACGTTGACAAATAACATTCAGTATTTAGTGTAACAGAATCATAAGCAGAATTGTCTAACTCTCCACAATTCTTGACAGAATATTAACAATTTCTCCATAAGTGAAAAAGATTCATATTTTCATCGATTGGCTTTTCGTTTTTGCTAATTGAGGATTTGATTGAATAAGCTTCTTCCAGAGCGGCGCGAGTATTACGATATGGGTTGCTAACCAGCTTGATTTGGCTTGAGCGACAGGTGTACAATTTGAGCCGGAATAATACCGTATTTGAGGATTGAGAATATGAAAAAGAAACTCCAAACAATTATCTTATCACCTGTTTTTATTATCACACTTTTATTGTTCTCGATAGTTGTCCGTCGCTTAAGTTTACCTGTAATGTCTCTGGACATGGAAGCTGGTTTGTTCGATTGGTATGGTTTTATTCTGAAGCGGGGCTTTGTCAATGCGTTTAAAGAAAATTTTGCGCTTTACACGCCGGCCTATCTATACTTGCTCTGGTTGGCAACCCTTGTGGATGGAATTGTGAGCAGAGTTACGCTGATCAAGCTAATCTCGATTGTCTTTGATCTATTGAGCGCATTTTTTATTTACAAAATTACCTGGCTGAAATATCCGTGGACACGCTTGCCCTTATTAGCTTCTGTTTTGAGCTTTTCTTTACCGACTGTAATTTTGAATAGTTCTTTTTGGGGACAATGCGACTCGATCTACACAGCATTTTTCCTGGCATGTCTATATTTTGTGCTGATCGAAAGACCGGTTTGGGCGATCTTTTTCTTCTCTTTGGCATTCGCTTTTAAATTACAGGCTATATTTTTCTTGCCATTTCTGGCAGTATACACCCTCAAGAAAAAAATCCCCTGGTTTGCTTTTTTGCTGGTTCCTCTGGTTTATATTTCGTTTGCCCTTCCGGCGATTATTGTCGGAAGACCCTGGCAGGATGTGATGACTATTTATGCCAACCAGACTAATAAATTCCCAAAATGGTCTTCCACAACACCGACGATGTACCTGCCGTTACAAGGAAAAGTTCCTTTAACTGAATTATTGAGCCTGGGTACGGTTATTGTTGCTGCTATTATTTTGGCGATATGGGTTTTCCTGGCCTGGAGAAAACGAGAAAAAGATGGCTTAATAGCTCTGATTATCACATCACTGGCATCGGTGGCGCTGGTTCCTTTTATTTTGCCACGAATGCATCAGCGATATTTCTATCCACAAGATGTGATTTCGCTTGTAGCTGCTTTCTTTTTGCCCGAACTATGGTTTTTGCCGATAGTTAGTCAGATGGTCTCGGTAATTTCCTACAGCCCATTTTTATTTAATACCAGCCTTCAACTCCATTTGTTCGGACGAAATTTGAACGCCATACTCTACCTGGCTCTGCCGCTAGAGATTTTATTCCTTGCGGTTGTCTTGTGGAAACAGTTTGGTAAAGCAAAAGTTGATGTTGGTTAATGCGTGGCCGAAGCGAACGTTTTTGGTATGTTCCTAATGGATTCGCGTGGTTTGATCAATGTTTAGCCGAAAAGGAAATTAGCTGGCATATTTCCTTTTTGGTAGCACAGTCCTTTTTGAAAATTTGTGGGTAAAAATTGCAAATTACCCAACCTACCTTTTTCAGCGTACCAATTATTTACTCGAGAATTGGATTGTATCCAGCGGAAGCGGAAATATTGAAATCAGTGAATTAGTTGGCGCCGATATATTTGTTTAGAAAATCTGATCACGGTTCTTATTCATCGGCCATTGTTTGAGTTTGAGCAGCATAGGAAATAATCAAAAGTCCCAGTCGATGCGGGCTTTTGATTATCGTAACCGTAAAGTCTTGATAACTAAAGGGTTTTTAGTAATGCCTGACGGCTGTTGCGTAGGCGATCTGATACGAGATTGGCGATCCGGTGCATGACTGAAAAACCTGCATCTGTATTAGCAGCCAGGATATTGAGCAGTCCGTCCCCTAATACGGTCATTATTTTGCTGTTTTCTTCGCAATAAGCCGTGGCGGTGTAGTAATGAGGTGAGACAAGCCCGGACCAACCGAAGCATTCATTTGATTTAGATACGAAGGAAACCGTAATGCTCTCGGGTTTTGTCATGATATTAACGCGCAGCGCTATACTGCCCTTGACGAGGAAGTGCAATTTATCGGCTTTTTCGCCTTCGCGAAAGATAGTTTGCCCCTCGCTAAAGGCAAGCTCTTCGCTGATAGCAGCGATTTTGTCCAGAACAGCAGGGGAAACATCTTTGAATAATGGGAAACCAGCGAGGGATGATGAACTGACCACGAAAACCTCCAGAGCGAATTATATATTTGGGCGAGTACATATTCTTGAGTTATTATTATAGGGTAAACTGTAATCAAAATCAACCGGAAATTATCCAACTAATCAACCAAAATGACCCTTTCCTTTATTCCTCGGCCATCCCAAGCTGAAATCTTGCAATATCGTGGCGGTACGCTGGGCATTTCAGCAGTCCCGGGCAGCGGCAAGACCCATATCCTCAGTGCATTGGCTGCGCAGATTATTTCATCGGGCGTGCTCGGTGTCGATCAAGAAGTGTTGATCGTGACCCTTGTCAATGCAGCAGTGGATAACTTTTCTGCGCGCATAGGCAGTTTTATTCGTAAAAGTGGTCTGATCCCCCATATTGGCTACCGTGTGCGAACTTTGCATGGGTTGGCGCATGATATTGTTCGCGAGAATCCGTCGTTGGTGGGATTGGACAATCGTTTTGCGATTGTGGATGAACGCGAAGCAGATTTAATACGGAAAGAGGCAGCCAATGCCTGGCTTGCTTCTCATCCTTATGACCTGGATATGCTTGTTGATGCAGGTATTGACCAGACCAAGCGTGATGGACTTCGGCGCGAAAAGTTGCCCGAACTTGTCGCCAGCCTGGCAACAGCTTTTATCCGCTCGGCCAAAGACCACCGGCAGACTCCTGAGAGTTTGCGTATTCGTCTTGATGCAGCTCCACCGCTGCCATTGGCAGAACTTGGGTGGGATATTTACACTAATTATCAGCGTGCCCTCACGTATCGGGGTGCTGTCGATTTTGATGATCTGATCCGACTGGCCCTGGATGCTTTGACCATCTCACCGGAATTGCTTGTACGGTTGCAGGATCGTTTTCCATTTATTCTTGAAGATGAGGCTCAGGATTCAAGCGCCTTGCAGGAACAAATCCTCGGGAAATTGTCCACTGGCAACTGGGTCAGGGTCGGAGATCCCAACCAGGCGATTTTTGAGACGTTTACTACTGCTAAACCTGAATACTTGTTAAACTTTATTGCCCAGGCAGATTACAGGCAAGATTTGCCTGTTTCGGGTAGGTCACAACCTGCTATCATCTCTGTCGCTAATCAGCTGATCGACTGGGTGACAACGGGTCACCCCCAACCGGAATGCAGGGATGCTCTTACGCCTCCCTACATCTGTCCAACGGAGAGCGACGATCCTCAGCCGAACCCACCAGAAAATTCGGATGGGATTCGGCTTGTGGGTAAAAAATTTACACCAGACGAAGAAGCCTCGGCAGTAGTCAAATCGCTGATTAAGTGGTTGCCAGACAACAAAGATAAAACAGTGGCGGTGCTCGTGCCAACCAACAAGCGCGGGGTAGATTTGATCAACAGATTGAAGCTAAACAAAATCGACTATGTTGAATATCTTTCGAGCACGGCTATGACTCGGGCAGCAGCTGGTGCTCTTGGAAATGTGGTCACATATCTGGCAGATTCTGCCTCAGCTTCGAAACTTTCGAAGGCTTACCAGGTTTGGAGACGGGCCTGGCGTGAAGATGATTCTCAAAAGGATTTTTATAACCACCTTGGTGAGCTTATCCGAAAATGCATTGAAGTGGAGGCTTTTCTGGCGCCCCGTTCCGGCAAGGATTGGCTTACTAGTTTGGCGGAGACTGAGCCGGAAGTTGTGACGGCTGAATTAGAGGCCTTCCGGGGTCTTGTCCGGCGTTGGCAGGGGACAGCGCTGCTGCCGATTGATCAGATGATTCTTACGCTTGCTCAGGATCTTTTTAGCGAGCCGGCAGACTTGGCGCTTGCCCATAAACTAGCCCTGGTGCTACGACAGGTGGCAAACGATCACGCCGATTGGCGCTTGCCTGAATTGACTGCGGAGCTGGGTGTCGTTGCCCGGAATGAACGCCGTTTTTTGGGTTTTGGAAATGATGATTCGGGTTTTAACCCAGATCGTTATCGCGGTAAGGTTGTTGTTTCTACCATGCACAAGTCTAAAGGTTTGGAGTGGGATCGGGTTTACCTGATGTCCGTCAATAATTATGATTTCCCATCAGGGGAGCCTGGTGATATTTATCTTTCGGAAAAATGGTTTGCCCGGAATGGATTAAATCTGGAAGCTGAGGCGCTGGCACAGCTGGAAAATGCTCTTGCCACCAGCGAATTTGACTGGAAGCCAGAAGGTCAGGCTACTTTGCGGGCTCGCATGGATTATGTCAGGGAGCGTTTACGGCTGCTATATGTTGGTATAACCCGGGCCAGGCTTGAACTGGTGATAACCTGGAATACCGGCAGGCAAGGGACACAAAGGCAGTCTTTACCTTTTGCTGCGCTGCAAGGCAGTATAAATAATCCATCAGATAGTTGATATCTTGCTGGTGTGTCGAGCACGACTTTACTAGAATTTGAAAAATATTATCAGGAGTTGAATATGATCGTTATTGCCAGCCCGGAGGATGGGGCACAGATTGATGAAATTACAGCGAAGACGGATATGTTTAATGCAGAAGAAGTGCAATGTGTCGCTGATATTTGGCTTCAGCACCTGCAATTAGGGCCGGAAGCCAGCGGTTATAGCTTTTACGTAGCAAAAGAAGCGGAGATGGTTCTTGGATTTGTGTGCGTCGGACCACGCGGATTGACAGATCGGGTTTATGACCTGTATTGGATCGTGGTCGATCCGGCTGCGCAAAGGCATGGGGTTGGGCGAAAACTGTTGGAAGCGGCGGAGCAAAGTGTGCGCACGAAAAATGGTCGAATTCTCGTGATCGAAACTTCTGGCACAGAAAAATATACCGGAACCCGCGCTTTTTATCTTTCGTGCGGTTATTTGCACGAAGCCACCTTACATGATCTGTATGCGAATGGTGATGATTTGTGTATTTATACGAAACGGTTGAATTAATCGAAAAGGATCGGGGATGACTCAAGCATTGCAGAGAAAAACGATTTTAGTTACAGGCGCAACCAGCGGTATCGGTTTTATTGCTGCCGGACATCTGGCTCAGATGGGGGCCCGAATCGTGGTCGTTAGTCGTAGCCCAGAAAAATGTTTAGCAGCTGTGGTGCAAATAACAAAAGAAACTGGCAATCCGTTGGTTGAATTTATTGCTGCTGATCTTTCAACAAAAGTTGGGATTAGGCATGTGGCGGATGAATTCATGAAGAAGTACGCCAGTCTGGATGTATTGCTAAATAATGCCGGGGCGATGTTCATGTCCAGAAAGGTCTCGGATGATGGTATTGAGATGACCATTGCGCTCAACCATTTAAATTATTTTTATTTGACCACGCTTTTACTGGACGTTTTGAAAGCGAGCAAACAAGCCCGCGTGGTAAACGTATCGTCTGATGCTCACCGCGGTGGAAAGATAAACATCGCTGATATTCAACTTCAAAATGGCTACACCGGTTTTGGCGCATATTCACAATCGAAACTGGCGAATGTGCTTTTTACTTATGAGCTTGCTCGGAAATTGGAAGGGACAAAGGTTACCGCCAATGCTCTGCATCCTGGGTTTGTGGATACTGGCTTTGCCAAAAATAATGGTGGGTTTATAAAACTGGCGATGGGTCTGCTTCGTCCTTTTCAGAAAAAAGTGGATGAAGGCGCACAGACCAGCATTTACCTGGCATCGTCCCCTGAAGTTGAGAATGTAAGCGGTAAGTATTTTGCAGATTGTAAAAGCATCAAATCTGATCCGATATCGTATGATGAAACAACTGCACAGAAGCTCTGGCAGTTAAGCTTGGATTTGCTTGACTGAAGTAAATTATTAAATGTGAGTTCTTTCGGCCGGCGTGCTGCCTGGGTGGTGCGCCGGATTTTTTTTGTGGATAATTAAAAAAACCGGGGTACAATCACTTCTTACGCATAAAATTATATTAGGAAAAACATGACAAGTTTATCTTCACCGGCCGAATTCACTATTAACCGCCCAGCTTTTAACCGAACAAATGCTGTTCGTTGGATCACATCGCATGCTACGCAGCATTGGGGCATCATTATTGTACTTATCGTTGGGGCTTTTGGTAATGCAGCCCTTGCTGCAGCAGTGCCTTTATTGGTTGGTGACGCATTCAATGCTATGTTGAAGGCGAAACCGGATACGAGTGTACTGCTGCCTTTGGCTCTTATCATCGGTGGTACTCAAATTTTTCGTGGTATTTTGCAGCTTGGGCGTAACTTTGGCGCAGAACTGCTTGGGCAGCGGCTCGAACGTGAAATCCGGGACGAGATGTATATATCCCTGCTTGGAAAAAGTATGACGTTCCATAACCTGCAACCGGTTGGCGATACAATGGCGCGCGCCACAAATGATGTTCGTGAAGTTAACTTGATGTTTAGCCCTGGTATTAACCTTGTTATCGGTTCGGCTTTTTTCTTGGTGATGCCGATAGTTGCAGCGCCTACTTACCATCCCAGCTTGATGATCACACCGCTGTTATTTGCCATCGTTTATTTTTTAGCGTTGGCTCGCTATCTGAAAAATCTGGAGCCCATCTCCGATGAGGTACGCGCATCATTCGGCGACATGAATTCGCATCTTTCTGAGTCACTTGACGGGGTGGAAACAGTGAAGGGTGCAGCCCAGGAAAATTCCGAAGTGGAGCGTTTTGTCCTGAACGCGAAAAGAGTTCGGGATGCCTTCATTCGCCAGGGTGATACAGAAGCCAGGTTTATTGCCTTCTTGTTATATGGAATTGCAATCGCTGCCGGGTTGACACACGCTTTGTTTTTGTTTCGCCAGGGGCTCTTGAACACCGGGCAGGTGATTGGTTATTTTGGTCTACTGCGAATGCTTGATTTTCCCACGTTTACCTCTACATGGGCTTATACCCAGGTTTCTATGGGGTTATCTGGTGCGCGCCGCATCCTGGAATTGATGAACCGCGAAAATGACCTTGACCAAAATGCCACAGGCTATAGCGGCGAAATGAAAGGCGAAATTGAGTTTCAAGATGTGACTTTTTCCTATCCAGATTCGGGCGATCCTATCCTTGATAAGGTTTCTTTCAAAGTCAAGTCCGGGCAAACTGTTGCCATTGTAGGACAAACAGGTTCTGGAAAAACATCATTGGTCAGGTTGGTAAACCGTACCTATGATCTTCAGGGTGGAAAAGTCCTGGTGGATGGAATAGATGTCAGAGATTGGAATCTGGCTTCACTGCGTTCGCAAATTTCGACCATTGAACAGGATATTTTCCTGTTTTCGCGTTCCATTAGCGATAATATTGCTTTTGGAAAACCCGGCGTGACTCAGGAAATTGTTGAAGCAGCCGCAATTGCTGCACAGGCGCACGATTTTATTCAGACATTCGAAAGCGGATATGCAACAGTCATTGGCGAACGTGGTGTGACCCTCTCAGGTGGTCAGCGCCAACGACTGGCATTAGCGCGGGCTTTTCTGACTGATCCCCGTATTCTCATACTGGATGATTCAACGAGTGCGATTGATTCCGCCACAGAAGATAAGATTCAGCATGCTATCTCTGCTGCAGCTAAAGGGCGGACCACATTGCTCATCACCCATCGACTGAGCCAGATCCGCTGGGCTGACTTGATAATTGTGATCCGCAAAGGCAGGGTGGCTGCCATGGGTACTCACGATGAATTAATGAAAACATCCGATGCCTATGGTCGTATCTTTCGTGAGTAAGCAATTTTCGCTTCACTTGGGATCTGATTTACGTAGATTTTGGTTGGTCAATAAAATTACATCGACCGCCCTATGTCAGGATATATAATTTTCTCTTTATTAGATAAGCGGATAACAATCAATGGGTTTCTTTGCTGGATTAAATAACGAAAAATACGATCGACAATATACTGACCGCGACCTGGTGCGGCGAATGGTTAGTTATTTTTCAACCCAAAAGAGCCGTATGACCGCCATTGTGGGGCTGGTGGGTATTATGGCTGCTCTGGGTGCCGCTCTGCCGGTAATTGTGAGCCGCATCATGGATTTACTCAAGAGTCAGCCCACTCCGCAAGCGATTGGCCTGGTAGGCATAGTCATGACGGTAATTGCCTTTTTAAACTGGGGTCTGAACTGGTTGAGGCGCAGCCTGACAGTTCGGGCAGTGGGTGATGTAGTACTCGGTCTGCGTACAAAGGCCTTCGCAGCAGCGGCTGATCATGATCTTTCATTCTACGATCAGTTTTCATCTGGCCGAATTGTCAGCCGGATCACAAGCGATACGAATGATTTTGGCCAGCTTGTAGTCATTGTTACTGATGTTGCTTCTCAACTTGTTCAGACATTTATCCTGGGTTTCGTTCTGGTAAGCACCGAATGGCGTTTGTTCCTGGTTATGCTGGCTTTCATGCCGGTGGTATTCGCCATTGCGATGGGTTTCCGGAACCTGGCGCGTATCGTTACAAAACATGGAATGCAGGCCATGGCGGATGTTAATGCAACCATTAAGGAAACTGTCAGTGGGATCGCAGTTGCCAAGAACTTCCGGCAAGAACATAGTATTTTTGAGAGCTTTGACTCTGCCAACAAGCAGGCCTACAAGGTGAATGTGCGGCGTGGATTTGTGCTCTCTTTGGTTTTCCCTGTATTGAATGCCACCAGTGGTATTTTTGTCGGAATACTTGTATATGCGGGTGGGTGGAGTGCGGCATTGGGAATTGTGACAGTTGGTGCTTGGTATTTGTTTATCAATTCACTCGATTATTTCATGTTTCCAATCTTAAATCTAACATCGTTTTGGGCGCAAATTCAAAGCGGGCTATCGGCAGCCGAACGCGCTTTTGCGCTGATTGATGCTGATCCCAATGTGGTACAACTGGTCAAAAGGGATGTGCCTGTACTCAAAGGGGAAATCAAGTTTGAGCGTTTGAATTTCCGTTACAAGGATAATGAGCCTATTCTGCGCGAATTTAGCTTGCACATTCGCCCTGGGGAGAATTTGGCCCTTGTTGGACATACCGGTGCGGGAAAATCATCGATTGCCAAGCTAATTGCCCGGTTTTACGAATTTCAGGATGGCGAGCTATCGATTGATGGCCAGGATATTCGTACCCTGGACCTGACCCAGTACCGGCGCAAGTTAGGGATTGTCTCACAAGCACCATTTCTGTTTTCTGGGACTGTTGCAGATAATATCAGGTACGCAGTACCTGAAGCACTGGAAGCTGATATTAGAGCAATGGCCTCGAAGATTGGCGATGGCGAATGGTTGGAAACTCTTCCAAATGGTCTTGAGACGGAAGTAGGCGAGCGAGGTGCGAGGCTTTCGATGGGCCAGAGACAACTCGTGGCGCTCATGCGGGTACTTGTTCAGAAACCTGCCATTTTTATTTTGGATGAGGCCACCGCAAGTATTGATCCGTTTACCGAATGGCAAATCCAGCAGGCGTTAAACCTCATTCTGGCAAATTCCACCAGTATTCTGATTGCGCATCGTTTATCGACGGTCAAGGCTGCCGACAGGATTGTTGTAATGCGCGAAGGTGCGATCATTGAACAGGGTAACCATGAAGGACTGTTAGCACAGAGTGGTCACTATGCTGAGTTATACAACACTTATTTCCGGCATCAATCCTTGGATTACCGTCCACCAGGTTTGGATGGACAATGACCACAAGTTGATGCTGAAAGCACAAGGTGAATGTCGGATGCAATTTCAGCGTTGCCCCAAAGTTTTTTTATTTTTTAAAACTCTTGGGTTATTGCCCAATCGTCGCGAGTTGTTCTCAAATTTTCTGGGCGAAACAGAGTCTCTAATCCTTGGTAGGACCTTTTTTGCCTTGACAGTGAAGAGGGAAAAAGAGGAAATATATCCTTGTGAATGCCTGGCTTGAACCACTAAAGAATGTAAATGCGCTTTGGACGAATGGCCAAATTTCAGAATGGGGATCTTGGTCATATTTAGTACTGGCTGTGTTTGTGGCAGTCGAAGGTCCTTTTGCGACCCTACTTGGAGCTGCAGCCGCTTCTGCAGGCGCTATGCGACCTGTGCCAGTCTTTCTGGCGGCTTCTCTCGGTAATCTGACCGCTGATACGCTCTGGTACTTTCTTGGGTATATAGGAAAACTTGAGTGGATTTTTCATTTTGGACAGCGCCTGGGGCTTGATCGTGGACACATGGAACGATTGCAAAATAATATTCGTAAACATGCAGTCAAGGTTTTATTTTTTGCTAAGCTATCAATGAGCCTGATGATTCCATCCCTTATTGCTGCAGGGTTGGTAAAAGTGCCCTGGCGGCGATGGTTTCCAGCCGTATTTGGAGGGGAAATAATCTGGACAGGTGCCCTGGTTCTGATCGGTTTTTACGCTACCGAGGCTATTCGGCGGATTGAACAAGGGGTCGAATACTTGGTTTTGGCGGCCACAATTGTGTTTGTAATTTTCCTGGTATTTTTAAGCCGGCGCATTTTACGTGAGAGTCAGACAGATGACGAAGAATCCGATTCGCGGTTTACCGAATAGTTTGAATCAAGTTCTAGCCGTTTTTCCTGGAACTCGCTAAAAAATACGTTTCTAGTGCACACTTGACCGTCTACTGAGATTTTTGGAAGGTTAAATGCGGCATCATATGAATGCTGAAAGTTCACTCCTCTTATGATCGCTACTGATTGGTGTTTTTAATAAATTATATTGAGCAACTGGGTGTGCTGATGTGTGGTTGATTAAAAAACCCGGATCGCACCGAAGCCCCAAATTTCCCGGATGGTTTTTAATTCCTAGAATATCATAAAGGAGTTTTATGGCAATCATTCCAGATGAGTTGGTCAATATTTTGAGAGCATCGGAACGGGTCGCCGTTTTAACTGGGGCAGGCGTGTCTCAAGAATCTGGTTTGCGGACATTTCGCGATGCGCAGGCTGGTTTGTGGGCACAATACCGTCCCGAAGATTTGGCGACGCCAGAAGCTTTTGCGAATAACCCGAAGTTAGTTTGGGATTGGTACGCAATGCGGCGGGAAAAAATCAAAGAAGTTGCTCCAAATCCAGGACATTATGCGCTTGCAGAAATGGCTCGAAGATTTCCATTTTTAACCCTCATTACCCAAAATGTCGATGGATTACATCAAACTGCCGGGAGTTTTGATGTCATTGAGTTGCACGGAAATATTCGTGAAGTTAGATGTTCCAGGTGCGAGAAGATAACCAGCCAATGGAATGAAATCCAGGATGGGGTGCCTGAATGTCCATCCTGCGGTGGTTTATTACGACCAAATGTAGTCTGGTTTGGAGAATCTTTACCGAGACAGGCGCTTGAAATGGCAGTTACCGCAGCTCGTAGTTGTGGGGTATTTTTTTCAATTGGGACTTCTGGAATAGTCCAGCCGGCTGCATCGTTGGCTGCCGCAGCAAAAAACAGGAATGCTGTGGTTGTGCAGCTGAACATTGATTCCACGCCGCAAACTCACAAAGTGGATTATATTTTGGCTGGTAAGTCAGGCGAAGTGCTACCAGCAATTGTTCAAATGTTATGGGGCGTTTAATGAATATACCAAGCCTGGTTTGATCCAAATATTTATTCGGGATGAATCCGGCATCGTCTATGTGCTGAGCATGAAGCATGGCTTATGATCTGGTTTCTGGTGGAATCAAATCGAGAACCACGGTTGCAGACTAAAAGTGAAATCCGATTCGGAAGCGGATAAATTCGTTTTAAGGTGGGAGTTGCACTCTGCATGCCCTGTACTTCAGATTTAATAAATAGGTTTCTACCTGGGAATGCATCTTCCGAAGAGATATGAAGGATGGTTGCCTCGATAAATTTCCAGTTGCACCTTGCCGAGGGGCAAAAAAAATGCGGTTAAAAAATATTATTTTAATCATATACAAAGGTGATGTATGCATGTTGCATCGCGGCTGAATATTCTGTATATTGATTCCAATAAGATTCTTTGCCAGGAGTGTGTGCTATGTCGCATCAATCATTGAAATCCGGGTACACTGAGTTGGTTGATCGGTTGAATCGTTTTCCTCAAGGTGCGCCACCATCTGAATCTTTGTATAAAATATTAAATATACTTTTCAGCGAGCGTGAAGCCCAGCTTGTGGCAATGCTGCCGATTAAACCATTTCGCGCAGAATCGGCGAGCAGGATCTGGCAATTATCTATTACGGAAACCCGAAAAGTTCTTGACGAATTGGCAGGTCGCGCGATTCTGGTTGATGTCGAGTGGGAAGGCGAGATCACTTATACGCTTCCACCGCCAATGGCCGGTTTTTTTGAATTTTCATTGATGCGAATGAGGGGAGATATTGACCAGAAGCTATTGGGTGAGCTTTTTTATCAATACATGAACGTTGAAGAAGATTTTATAAAGGAATTATTTGGAAATGGCGAAACGCAACTTGGACGGGTATTTGTGCATGAGCCTGTGCTTACTATGGATAATGCACTCCATGTTTTGGATTTCGACCGTGCGAGTGAGGTCATTCGTTCAGCTACTCATCGGGGAATTGGGGTTTGTTATTGCCGCCATAAGATGATGCATGTTGAAAAAAACTGTGCTGCGCCATTGGATATATGCATGACTTTTAATAGTTCAGCGCAGGCCCTTACTCGTCATGGGTATGCGCGGTTGATTGATGCAAGCGAAGGCATGGATTTACTTCAACAAGCTTATGATCAGAACTTGATTCAATTTGGCGAGAATGTTCGCGAAAATGTAAACTTTATCTGTAATTGTTGTGGATGTTGTTGTGAGGCGATGATCGCGGCACGAAAGTTTGGGTTATTGCATCCTGTACAGACATCGAATTTTTTGCCAGTTGTGGATGATGGATCTTGCAATGGTTGTGGTAAATGTGTCAACGTCTGTCCGGTAGAAGCGATGAGCCTGGTTTCTCAAAATGATCCACATAACTCTAAAATGAAGAAAGCAAAATTGAATGCTGAAATTTGCCTGGGTTGTGGTGTTTGTGTAAGAACATGTACGCGAAATGGACTGAGCCTATCTTCAAGGTCACAGCGCGTGATCACACCCTTAAATTCTGTTCATCGCAGTGTTATGATGGCAATCGAGCGTGGGGATTTGCAAAACCTAATATTTGATAACCGTGTTTTGTGGAATCACCGCGCTCTGGCGGCGGTTTTTGGAGTTATCTTACGTCTTCCCCCCGTAAAGCAGGTCATGGCATGCCAGCTTGTGAAGTCTCGTTACCTGGAATACCTGGTTACGCATGTAAAAATATAGCAAAGCCGGTGGAATGTATTGTGAATTCTTTGTTCGATGTGGCAAAAAAAATGGGACAGGTTATTGGCCTGTCCCATTTTAGTTATTCGGTTTTCTTTTTGGTCGTTCTCTTCTTCGGGGTCACATCTGCAGCAATCTGAGCAGGTTCAACCTCAACTGGAGTATCGCTTGAAGCCTCGGGGGCAGCTTCTGGAGCGGGAGCGGCAGCTTTTTTTGATTTTTTCGGTGCCGGTTTTGCAACTGGTTCCGGTTCTCCGGTACTGGCGGCAATCTCTTTAACGCGGTCCAGTACGCGGCGGGTCAGCAAGCGGTTGGCTGAGTCCATTGCCACGGCATCCACGATTTCTCGAGAGGCCTTGGTGCCGTTCTTGGTTCGTTTTGCAAAATCTTCGTCGGATGTGGCCAGGGTAGCCCAAGCATTGTTGAATTCTGCTTCAAGAGATTCGTTGTCAATTTCAATTTTTTCAGCGCGAGCCAGTTCGTCCATAACCAAGCCACGTTCAAGGCGTTTGACGGATGTTGGGCGAGCCTGTTCTTCGATGAATTTCTCTCTGTTTGAATCGATCATCTTGAAGTAGGCTTCCATGTTTTCAACGCCCTGGCTTTTCAGACGGCGTTCCACATCTTCGAGCACATGTTCAATCTCATGGTCAAGAACCTGGGGCGGGTATTTAATGGTTGCACCAGCCTTGATCAAATCAAAGACTTTTTCGAAATATTCATCTTCATATGTGTTACGCGCTTCGGTTTCGATGTTTTCACGCATGCGCTGATGTAATTCATCGACTGTTTGGCCGATACCAACCATCTTGGCAAAATCATCATTCAGTTCCGGCATAGTGACACTGCGAACCGTCTTGATGGTGATTTTGAATTTGACGTTCTGTCCGGCAAGCGATT
Organism: uncultured Anaerolineae bacterium; assembly: GCA_903854805.1. Next base: position 27,359 of record CAINXK010000073.1, on the reverse strand, counting down.
CTTCTGAAAAGTCTTTGGGGTACTTGTGAGAAAACTCCTTGCTTTCACCCGGATTGATCCCGATTAACTTGGAAGCAAATCCAACAAAGGGCCACTCAGTTTCTTTTTCTTCAGTGCGGGCAACGAGAGCAAAACCATTGCGTTCGATCAACGCTACTTCGTCATCCGCGGCTTTTGCCTTGCGACCGACCACATCCAGCAAGACATAATCACCATCCTGAACCGTGCGGTCTACACTTTCAGTTTTGGCATACATGCGGCGAAGATTTGTGATCTCTTCTTCCAATTTTTCATCGCTGGGTGCTGAAAATTCATAAGCGAGTCGGACAGCCTGATAATCGCCAAGCTCGACACTGGGCTTGAGCGGTACTGTGAAAATAAATTTTGGCGGTTCGAGACTTTCGATGTTTTCCAGTTGACCAGCAGCAGCCGGGTCAATCTTGGCTTCCTTTAATGCTTCCGGATAAACTTCATCAACCAGGATTTCAACTGCTTCCTCATTGATGGCTGCATCCCCATAAAGGCGGCGAACAACATCAAATGGAGCTTTGCCAGGACGGAACCCAGAGATTTTAACTTTCTCTGCTATCCGGCGCGCTGCGCGACGGCGGGCGCCTTCCAGTTTTTCGGCTTCTAGCTCGACGATCATTGTGACTTGGTGATCATCGCGTGGGTGGGTTTCAATTTTCAACTTGGTAATCCTTCCTTAAAATATGTCAGCGTGAGTGGGGACAGAGGGACTTGAACCCTCACGCCTCGCGGCACATGATCCTAAGTCATGCCTGTCTGCCAATTCCAGCATGTCCCCGGAGCTGCGGGTTAAGCGGGGAAATTATACGCTATGTTACGGTTTTGGTAAATCACTACTTTGGGCAACTCTCAAAAAATTGGATAATTGATGACTTTGATACGGTAATTTTAGCAAATAAGCCGCGAATTGCGAAACTGTACGAGAAAAGGCTAAAAGTATTTTAAAAAAAAAAGCTTTATTGGGACTTGTTTCGATCCGACGGGATGGTCTGGATTGGTTTTATTTCAGGTAGTGATCATAGAATTGGATGGTTCGGGTCATGGCCAGGTTGAAATTTGCAGCAATATTGTGGTTATCCTTGTCGTAGGTGAATAAATCGGTCTCACCACCTGCTGCGCGAATCTGTTCTGCCAGCCTGATGGAGAATTCCAGCGGTACATCTTCATCAGCGGTTCCGTGATGTAGTTGAATTGGACCGGATAGTTCGTTAATGTAATTATTTGCTGAGACTGATGCCCAGAAATCAGGGTTTTGTTCCGGTGTTCCATATTCATCAATCCAGCCACTTCTCCAACCTGAGCCGCTCGAACTGGGAGATGGAGTGAAAGAACCAGTCCGCTTCCAGTTATAGATCAATTCCGGGTACGAAGCCACGACTCCTGCCCAGATTACGCCTACCTTGATATCTTTAGAAATCACCATGGCCCGCAGAGTCAAAAATCCACCCATCGAATGTCCCCACATACCAATTTTATCGGGGTTTACGTCTGGAAAGGATTTGATGGAGGCGATGGCATTTAAAACATCGATGGTGTAACCTGGATTGCCATAGGCACCACTTGCCAGGCCTTCCGATTTATCGTGCCCGCGATAATCAATCCGGAAAATGACGTATCCGGAACGGGCCAACCGGTCAACGTAGGCTATATATCGTTCAGTAGTACGATATTCATTGGGTGGGATGTACCCATGGTTAAAGACAATCGCAGGAAAGCCCCCATGCGGTACAACCCCATTCGGAATTGTCAGGAGTGCGTAAATTCTTAAACCTTCAGAAAGATAATAGACATAGTAGCGCCTGTAGTTGCTCCCAGAATCGAGTTCTTTTTCGATGTGGATGTCACTTCCTGGATAAATCCCATCCCGCATGAATGTGATACTCATTGGGTTTGGGATTGGTGTTGATGTCGGGATGGGTGTAGTTGTTAGCTTTGTTGTTGCAATAGCAGGCGTAAAACTCGGAATGGCCGTGCTGGAAATTGCCCGCACAATGGGCGTGTTTGATACCGTGGGGATATCAGGTGCAAAGTTTGTGCAGGATGGCAATAGCAATGACAGTGCCAGGATCAGGATTGTCAATAATTTATTCAAGATTTCTCCATTATTTACCAGATAAAGTTTTTATTAATTCGTTTTATGGTTGATCAGGTTTATACACCATAAACGATACCAGATAATTATATGGGAAGTTGTAGCTGGTACTACTGGCGAATTTATTTTGAGTTTTTCTCATACTTTGCGAGAGGAAGAAAAAATATATTATTGTTCGAATTGGTTCTAATGGGCGGTTGTTTATGACATCAAAATTACGATATAATCGGCGGCCTATGACAATTATCAATCCTGAATCCGCCGGGAAAGAGCGGACACAACTTTGCAAAGGTATTGTATTAGCGATCCGAGAACTGGCTAAACAGACCGAGACTGGAGCTGAATCCAGGGATATGGCAGCCTTTATTTCAGTTGCTTTAACACAGATTTCGGCTGGCATTGATGTTTCTGTGGCAGCCTGGGAAAAGCGTGGCTATTGGGTCAAGGCTGATAAGTTTCGCATGGAATGGATTTGGGCTGGCCTGTATGCGGACAAGATGAAAATGGCTGTTTTATCAGACGACTGGGCTTTGGTAGCGATGACGATGACGCAGGTGGCGCAGAAGCTATCCAAGGTGGATGTGCCAGCAGGTCACCGGCTGGGAAGACCCTGGGTAGGGGCCTGGAAACTTTTATCTACCTCCAAATGAGTCCGGCTCAAATTCTTTCGGACAATTCAGCTATTACCAGGCCGATGGGCCATCCACGTGGGATGGACTCATTCCAGCAGATCCGGATCACTCGAGTTCCAAAACTAGCAAAAAATCGATGGCGATTTCCACAGATCATTTTTGGCCTGTGTGTTCTTGTCACGTTGATGTATTTTTTTGCTCCTGTGCGCACAAATGTTTTAATCTTGGGTATCGACGGCGGGCTCGGGCGCGGTGAATTGGGCCGTACTGACACGTTCATCATCACTACTGTTTTGCCGTTTAGACCTTATATCGGCCTGCTCTCCATTCCCCGTGATCTATGGGTTCCAATCGAAGGTTTGCGAAAATCGTATCAATACGGCATATTTCTTTGCGGAGGCCGGGCAACCGGGCAGCGGTGGCGTGTCCACGCTGGAAGTAGTTCACCAAAACTTTCGGGTACCTGTAAATGATTATATTATTTTGCGCATGGATGGTATGCTGGCTTTGATTGATGCAATGGGTGGGGTGGATATAAGCCTTTCTAAGCCGCTGGCCGGGTATCCGGCTGGAAATACCCATCTGGATGGCGCGACCGCCCTAGGATTCGTTCGCAGTCGGGAAGGCACCGATGATTTTTCTCGCATGGAACAGGGACAGATCTTGATCAAGGCCGTGATGAAAAGAATAACAAGTCCGCAAAGTTGGCGGCACTTGCCAGAAATTATTGCTTCGACTCGAAATGTTGTAAATTCAAATATCCCTTTGTGGCAATGGCCGCGATTGGGCCTGGCTTTCCTACGTGTGGGACAGGAAAACATAGACACACGCAGCATTATGCGCGAAATGGTGATGCCATTTACAACATCTCAAGGAGCGCAGGTATTGGAGCCAAACTGGCAGTTAATTGATAAAGTAATCGAAGAGATGTTTGGCAAGTGAGATTTTTCTCAAGTGCTGGGGGACGCCCGCGGGAATTTATTGATGCAGTAATCCCATCTCCGGCCTCTTGTTGTTCTGCCTGAATATATCAGGATCAACGCCTGTTTAAACGTCCAGGATTTCCCCTTTGTTTTCAAAGAAGACTAAGCTGATGGCTGGCTTGATGGCCATCCAATAAGACGAAAGGTGCAGCTCGCTCTGCCAGGATGCCAAGTTTTTTGAGTGTGGATAAATCGCGCAATTTGCTATGACGACGGGCATTGATGATAGCTTCCGCGCCTTTTGGGCCGATGCCCGGGATCCGAAGAAGGTCGTGGCGTATAGCCTTGTTTATATCAATGGGTTTTTCTGCTAGATTTATTTGTGCCCAGGCTAATTTGGGGTCAGATTGCAGGGGCAGGTTGCCTTGGTGGGTATAGGGTAGGTCCTCAAGGTCAAAACCATAATCTCGCAACAAAAAAGATGCCTGGTACAAACGTTGTTCCCGAAGTGGGTCAACGGCCGGTTTGTTTTCTAGTGGGGTATCAGGGATGGGGTGAAATGCTGAGAAATAAGCGCGTCTAAGATGTACATTCTTATGCAGCCATGCAGTTGTGGTTAAAAGTTCAAGATCGCTTTCATCAGAACCGCCAGCAACGAATTGAGTAACAGTGGAAGGCCAGCGACCATTCCATGAATGGTTAGGTGGGGTATCCTGGCGAATCTCATCCACCCATTGCAAAGGGCGCAGAAGTTCTTCCTGAAATATTTTATGGGGAGCCAGGCTGGCCAAGCGGGCAGTATTCGGGGCTTCTAGATTAATGGAGACCCTATCAGCGAGTTGCATTGCGCGTTCCACCTGGGCTTTTTCGGCGCCTGGCATGATCTTCAGGTGGATATAACCACGAAAACCAAGTTTATTGCGTAAAATATCAGCAGAATCAATAAGTTGGTCCTGAGTCCGCACTCCTCCGCCCGCAACTCCGCTGCTTAAAAAAATGCCCTCGGCTGCTTTTGTGCGGGCAAGTTCAAAAAAGAGCCTGGCGAACTCTTCGGGCTTGAATGTAGCCCGCTGGAAATTTCGCCCTGCGCGGAAAGGACAATAAAAACAGTCACGCTCACAGGCTGAAGTAAGCAGGGTTTTTAGAAGCATGATTTTTCGCCCACCGGGCATTTGGGCCGGGTGAACGACCAGGTCTTTGGAAATGGAGGTGGGTTTAGTTCTTGGTGAACCCGCGGAGCAATGTTCTTCAGTGGGTTCCAGTTCCATCTGACTGGATAAAAGTTTGAGACGATCCAGATTGTCCATATCTCGATTATAGAACATAATATCTAAAAGTCAACTCTTTTGGCAATTACAAAAAAATATTTCCCCACTGCTTGTTCCATTCCTGGCTTTTCCAGATTGATACTAATTTACCGCAGCTCAAGCAGGAATGTTTTTGACCATCTCTTAACGGTTTCTTCGATAATTTTCTTTAGCCATCCGTCAAAAAGTCGTGTCTAAATAAATTTTCGGTGGCTGTAATCAAAACAGGTCTAGTTTGGCGCTTTAATTTCTCGGGCAGGATTCGAATATTAAGCATGAATTGGTACTTCATGTTCCATTTTGGTCTTCAGGTTTTCCAGCAAGGCATCGCCTTCCCGATCATTCTGTTTCATGATAAGTGTTTCGGCGATTTTTCCAAGCAGTGGAATAGGAACAGTGTATTCGATATCTAGTATTAAATCGGTGTCGTTTTCTACAGATTTATAGGTCCACACGAATCGGCTTTCGATACCCTTAATACTTTTTGTGGCATTACGCTGGTTGGGCACGTATTCAGTAATTTCTGATGTACCTTCGAATTTCATGCCTGCCATTTTGTAGACCCAGCCGAAATTATATCCGCCAAGTTTCGCCGGTGTCACATCTCTAACTTCGATCATACTTGTCCAGATATCTGGCAGGTTGCGGGGATCATTCAGAAACGCAAAAACCCTGGTAACCGGTGCATTAATACGAATACTTTTGTGTATTCTGAGCATTGTTTTCACCTCCTTTCCTTTTGAAAGATTAAAAACATTCTTCCTTCGAGGTCGGTGCTTAGGCTTTAATGATTTTTCTTCGGCAAAGTGGTAGTAATGCTTGAATGCCCCCAAAAGAATGTTCTCGAAAGTATAGTGATGGTATTTTTTACCTCGGAAATTTCTAATCCTGCCCGAGCAATTATATTGTACAACGAAGGCATGCGATATTCAACTATCCTTTTGAAAAAACAATGCTGATTGAATACTTTTTTTGCTGGCGGTTTTTTTATGTGGGGAAGAAAATCGAGAATCGAACTCCTTTTCCGATACCGGCGCTGTCTGCACTAATTCTTCCATCGTGTAATTCAATAATTGATCTGGCAATGCTCAATCCTAAACCGGATTCATTTCCCTGGCGAGATGGATCGCCTTGATATGATCGCTCAAAAATATGCGGAAGGATCTCTGGTGCTATGCCGCTGCCGTTGTCTGTAACACTTAACAATACTCCATCTGTTGCCTTGCTGGTAGATAAAAGAATTTCTCCTCCTGGTGGTGTATAGCGTAAGGCGTTGCTGACCAGATTGCCAAGGACCTGCTCGATCCGCTCTGAATCTACGCAAATTTCTGGCAAGGCAGCTTCAAGTGCTACCCTTAGATTGATATTTTGTAATTTGGCTTGATGCTGATAAGCAATGGAAAGCCTGTCGAGCAGTTCATTGGGCGCAACCGGTTGGCGATGGATAATTAGTTCGCCCGAATCTGCCAGGGAAAGAGTGCGAAGATCTTCAACCAGGCGGTCCAAATGCCGAACTTCGCTGAGCATGGTTTCAAAGCGTTCTGGAGTGGCTTTCAAGACACCATCTTGCAGACTCTCAAGATAACCACCGATGACCGTCAATGGGTTACGCAAGTCATGCGCGATATCCGCGGTCATCTGGCGACGGGCCTGGTTGGCCCTGGTTAGGTCAGCACTCATCTGGTTGAAGGAAGCAGCCAATTCTCCCAACTCATCATGGGAATGGATCGTGACTTGTTGTTCAAGATTGCCGAGTGCCATGGCGCGAGTGGCGGAGGTTAATTCATTGACTGGTCTGCTCAGTGACCGGGCGAGTACAAATCCCAGGAGCATGGCAATCAAGGTTCCCCCCAGAGCCGCAATCAGCAGTGCCTGGTTGATATGGGTACTGTATTGTTGTTCAACCGAGTTTTTGATGAGTGGTTGTCCAGTATTTACAACGACCCCAACGGTATTGCCATTAATTTGAATCTTGATTTCCTGTTCGAGCGTGTCTTTGGGAACTTTTAGATTTCGTAAATAGGGGCCACTGGGAATGATGACAACCCGATTCTGGTCCAACAAGGCAAAAGGTGGCGGTAATGGCTGTTGCACGCCGGCTTGAGTGGGAGGTGGTAGCAACCCTCGCTGTTGCAAAAATCTTTCAATTCCTGCCCAATCACTGTTTTGTTCATAAAAAGATTTGGATGCATCTGCAAAACTTTGTAGACGTTGATCTACCAGGTAGCGATTGAATTCAAACGATGTTGTGCCCCAGATGAATATTGCAGCCAGTCCAATCGCGACCAGGCTGACAAACAGAAAGGCCAGCGTAAATTTGAGGGTGAGTCTCATAAATTTTGCGATCTCTTTATTCTGTGCAAAACCGGTACCCGACACCGAAAACAGTTTCGATGTAAACAGGTTTGGATGGATCGGTTTCGATTTTTGTGCGTAAGTTGCGAACATGGACGTCGATTGTGCGCTCAACGCCTTCAAAGGTGGTACCTTGGAGTTTAAGTAATAGCTCCGAACGCGAGAATACCCTTCCAGGGGCAGACATCAATACTTGGAGTAAATCAAACTCAGAGGGAGTCAGGTTGATAGGTTTTTTATTCACAGTTACTATATGGGATTCTTTGTCCAGGCGGATATCACCAAGAATTAATACTTCCGGTTCGCTGGTGGTATGTCCCGCACGCCGTAAAACGGCTTTAATACGCGCTACCAGTTCTTTCATCCCAAATGGTTTGGTGACGTAATCATCCGCGCCAAGTTCTAACCCGATTACTTTGTCAGTTTCATCAAGTTTGGCAGTCAGGAGAATAATGGGTGTTTCACGTTCTTTTCGGTAGTTTTTTAGAAATTCATAGCCACTCATTTCGGGCATCATTATATCGAGCAGAATTAAGTCAGGTTTTTCATGGCGGGCAGAATACAGTGCTTCGCGTCCATCGTTGGCGGTGACCACTCGGAAACCTTCCGCTTCGAGATATTCGCGTACGAGGTTACGAATATTCATTTTATCGTCTGCAACAAGTATGGTTTTTGGCATGTTCATATTCTAGCCCATTCTGTAACTTTTTTGTTTATTGTGCATGTAGCTGGGTTCTGTTCTACACTGCGTTGACTGGGTGAAAATATTACGGTTAAAAAATTCATTGGCTGGTCTACATCAGTAACCACAATCATATAAAGCCGTGAATTTTTGATTTTGTGGGCCACCGCTGGGTAGCGAGAGCGAGCTGTTTTTCGAAAAGGACTGCACCCCAGGGACCTCTACAATTTTGCAACTCGAAGAAACCCAATTGAATATTGCGTGTTTGTCTTTCAGGTTTCCGTTGTCCAAAATAAATCGCAGGCTGCCGGTGGAGATCATTTTCTGAAGAGTGGTAACAGAAACTACTTCGTCTCTGCCATTAAATCCGCCAAGAGTTAGGAATGGCCGCCCAGTCGCCAAAATAAATGGCGAAGCCCCGTGTGAATCGAGAGTGGCGGCCAGATAGGTGTCCGGGTTTGTGTTCGAGAGCAAGTAGGTGAGTATCGCTTTTTGGGTTGGGCTAAGCGAAATCCCTGTGGGACCATTCCCGGGTTGTCCGGTCATTGGCCCAGCTTTTGGTAGATTAACCTCAGGCTGTGGATTGAAAGTGGTCAGCCCGGACCAAATTAGGGGCCCAATCAACAGGCTAAGCATCACAACGACGAGTGACCAGGTTTGGGGACGTATCCAGAGTAGGCTAATCCCAATAAACCAGAACAGAAGAATAAGAGTAGATATTGTGACGAAGTAGTTAGGATAGGCTGACGCAATGAATATTTCAAAAGCCACGGTAATGCTGCTGAGTAGCGCAACCAAAAACCAAGCGGTTCTGGGTGTCGGCAAGATCGATGTTTTTTCAAATGAAGATTTGTCCGAATAGCTATTCTGACTGTCCGAACGCATGGCTTGCCTGGCCGGCGCTGGTTGCAGGTTCACGACACTATCCAGGGTCCCCAGCGTCGCTCCCACCAGGGCAGCCAGCGGTGGGCCAAGCATAATCAGATAATAAGTGTGCCATAGACCTTTGGTAAAGGTGAAATAGAAGCTGATAGGAAGCAGCCAGGCGGTCCAAAGGATAAGGGCCAGATGCTGGTTTGTCAGCGCCCCTTGATAGCCGGTTCCATATAAAATTAACCCCACTCCAAGTAACGCCAACGGTAGCAACCAGGAACCCTGTGCTGCGAGCGGCTCACTGAAAAGGCGTAGCCAACCTGCAATGCCAACTTCATTTGCCCCGACAGGTTGATTACTACCTGCCGGAGGTGTCTGGCCTGGTAGCCCATCCTGTTTGGAAGGTAAGTCAGCTCGTGCTGACTCCCGATCGTTGCCATCTCCATTATCTCTTGGATCGTTATTGGCAAACTGCCCATTTTCGGGGGCAATACCACTTCCAGGACCACCGAGCAAACGTTTGATTCCATTGTGTCCAATGATGAGCTCGGTGACAGTGTTATCTGTGCTGGAGCCGATGAATGGTCTATTTTCGGCGGGGACAGAATCGACAATTAGTGCCCAGGAAAGCGAAACAGCCAATAATAAAACAGTTGCCATGCCCAAGTGAGTAATGCGTTTTGGCCAGCTGTGCTTTGCTCCAAAGAAATAAAGCAGGTATATGGCAGGCAATACCATATAAGCCTGTAGCATTTTGATATTAAAACCCAGCCCAACAAGGATGGCCCCCATTAGCAAGTAGCGCAGCTTACCGTTTTCAACCGATTTCCATGCGAACCAGGTTGCTGCAAGAAGCACAAAAACCAACATTCCGTCTATCGTGTTGTTTCGCTCAGTGGCAATCGTGATTGGTGTAACCGCCAGCACCAGGGCAGCTGCCAGCCCTGACAGGGTGCCAAATTGTTTTTTGACCAGTGAATAAAGCATGGGAATAGAGAATGTACCTGCCAGGGCATTTGGGAGAGCCAGGGAAAAACCGGTTAGGCCGAAAAAATAGGCTGAAATTGCCTCAATCCAGAATCCCAGTGGGGGTTTATCAACAGAAACTGAGCCGCCCGGCTCATAAGATACAAAAAAGAAATTATGCCAGGAAGTCAGCATTGATTTGACAGTTGCGGCATAATAACTATTGCCGAGACTGGTGGCACCGAGTTGATAAAACCGAAAAAATATGCCCAGCAGAATGATGGCCGCCAGACTAAGTGCAGTCAAAAGGTTATGATTAAAGTTCCGTTTGGGTTTTATTTCTGAAGGTTTTTCTGCAGACATGCTCATCTCCATTTGGTTGTCTACAGGATAACCAAAGGTTGTTCAGAAATTGTTAAGATTGAATGTGGATTTTGTTGCATACTCGAAATAACGAAATTTATCTTTTCGTTAAGCTGGTTTGGAATTGATTAGTCTAAAAAACTGCATACGTTTTTCGCGAAATTACTCTATGTGCACAATTCAATTCTAGGCGCCTTGTGCGAATATAATTTAAAGGATGACTGCAAACCAGCTTTTCAGATATATCGATTACCTTTGGAAAAGACAGGAATTGTGGTTGGCCTGAACTGCTTTGCTGTGATGATAGGTTTCTTTTACTACCGATTCTGCGTTTTTCAGGTTGGTTTATCGTCGAAATGATGTTCAGGCTACCCACATGTTAAAGGCAAACAACATAGCCAGCATACCCATTAGTAAAGCGCTGATTATCGTCCAAACACGATCAAAGACCGGATTTTCCCCCCACCGCGCAAGGGTGATGAAGACGGCTGGTGTGCCTAATATGTATCGATGGATCCCTTGTGCCGGTCCTGAGCCCAGGGAAACCAGAAACACAGCCAGGCTGAACCAGGCAAGCTCAGGAAAGTATTTTTGACTGCGCCAAATGGTAATTATTCCGACAAACATTCCTAAAAATTCAGTGAAATAGTATGCGCTATGTTGCGGAGATTCCATCAGTAGCATGGATCGAAACGCATAAGCCCAATTGCTGAAGGAAGCATTTATATTCATGAAGCTGCGGCCGAAGAATTCTGATTCGATATAGTCAAAAGCAAAGCCAAGGAAGGAAAACTTCCAAATTAGGAAGGCAATTAATGGTGTGAAGGCGAGCAGGGCGCTGCCGATAGCTCGCCAGGGTAAGCCCTGATGATAAATTTGCCGCCATTCAAGATCAAGCTCAGTCCATGCACGGGTCTGGAACCAGGCGATGCTCATCGGGATGATCAAAGTTACACCAACGGCTCGTGTCAGGGTGGCGGCTGCACCCAATATGGCTGCAGGCCACCATTGTCCCCGTTTGAGCATTGCCAGGCAGCAAAACGTTAGACCCACAAACAATCCTTCAGTATAGATTTGTGCCAGGAAAAAACTACTGGGAAAAATGATCAGGTAGAAGGCTGCCCGGTACCCGCCAGCTTCGCCAAGTGTTTCATGTGTCAGATCATAGAGAGCCAACATCCCCGCCAGTGTTCCTAATGCAGAAATAATAATCCCGGCCAGGGTAGCCGTCGCGATTGGGTTCATCCCCAGCAGATGGAGCGGGATCGTTAGCAGGCGGATGAGTAATGGATAGAATGGGAGAAAAGCATAGGATAACGACATGCGCAGCCCAGGTCCTACTTTAGTTGGAACGCGCTTGTCGAGTTTTGGAATTACCACCCCATATTTTGTAATGGCGGGGATGTTGGGGTCATCATAACCTCCGATACTGATTGCGAGATAATATTCAGAATCCCAAGCCACCTGGTTATTCATAAATGGTTCAAGAAGGTAGATATGGTTAATTTGATAGCCCGGCCCAGTTGCATCTGTGGTCCAATCCAGGGCTCGATCTGGCCAGATGGGCATAAGTCGCAAGCTGGCCAAGTTTTGGAATCCTATGGTTAGTATTATCCATGCAAGCCATAGAAGAAAAATATTTTTAATATTCTGGTTTTTCATGGCTATTTTTCTGTTCCGGTTATGATCATATCTTGCATAAAAAAGCGTTGGAAGATGAATAGTACCAGCACTGGCACGAGCATCACCATTAGCGCGCTGGCTTCAAGAACTTCCGGTGTAAAGTTCAGAGTCTGGTAGGTTTGTACGCTAAAAGACACGGTGCGCATATGTGGGGCAATTCCAAGATAAAGCGAGGCCATGCGCAATTCATTCCAAACGTAGAAGAAATGTAGTAATGCTACAGTGGCCACCGCAGGTATGCACTGAGGCAAGATTATCGAAACCAGAATTCGGAGTGGACCAGCGCCATCCAGCATGGCGGCCTCGTCCAGGTCGCGAGGAATACTTTTGAAGTTTTGCCGCAAAAGGAAGATGAAAATCGCGTTTCCAAAGAACTGAGGGATGATCAATGGCAGCCAGGTACCATTCCAATTTAAAACGCGCACGAAAAGCATGTAAGTTGGAACCAAGGTTATGCTGTCTGGGATCAGGATTGTGGCAATCAAGACAAAGAATAACCATTTTCCACCGGGAATGCGGAATCTGGAAAAGCCGTAGGCGACTGCTATGGAAGCAAGTAATACACCTATTTCACCGGTTAGCGCTACGATTAGGGTGTTTAAAACGCTTTGGGGAAAATCGGCCACTGTCCAAAGCCAGATAAAGTTTTGGAATGTGATTTGGGGTTGGTAGACTACATTTAGTGCTCGCCAATTACCATCCCAATGGATCAGCCCTACTGCAGTGTTGGAAGGATCAACGAATTCGCTGTATTGGCGGTAACGTTTCACTAATGCCAATTCTTTTAGATTGCCGGAGATTGGCACGTTGTAGATCTGATAATCCTTGCCAAGGTAGTTCAATTTTTTCACTACTGCCGGGTAGAGCGGTGAGTGAGTATCCATCAATTGAGCTTTTTCCTTGAGCGAGGTTATCATCATATACACAAGCGGGGAAAGGTATGCAACCAGGGTAATGAGAATAAATAAATTGAGCATGGCTGTACCGGTAAATTCCCACAGTCGGAATGACAAAACCGAATGCCCGGGGTTTTTTCTACGGTTAATAATTTTCATTTCCGCCCTCCTCCGGAAAGTAAACCCAGCCAGCCGCTGAGCGGAAAAGCGCCAGTGTAATGGTCATGGTTACTGAAAACATTACACAGGCTAACGCAGCGGCATAACCAAGTTCGAATTTTCCAAACATTACGGAGTTTATATAATTTTCCATAGGGGAAAGGCTGCCTGAAAACAGATAACCACGGTCAAGCAGGACTGAGCCGCCAAAAGCGCTGGTAAGGTTTATGACCAGGCTGAAGAAGATCGCCGGGGATATCATTGGCAGGGTGATTCTGACCAAACGGGTCAGAGGCCCGGCTCCATCCACGCGGGCGGCCTCGATGATTTCCTTTGGAATGGCTTGCATGGCTCCATACATGATCAAAAACCCCGGTCCGATGCTCCATATTGCCATCATGGTGAGTAAAATGTTGTAAGATGATCCATTATAAGGACCGGGGACTGGCGGCAGGCCCAGGGGCGTCATAATCAACCTGTTCAGCCAGCCGGCAGATGGATCGACAAAACCCAACCAGATAAAATAGATGGCCCCGGCCGGAATGATACTGGGCATAAAAAATAACGGTCTCAAGATTGTTTTTGCTTTGACCCTCTCGCTCGAAAAAATGGCCGCAAGTGAAAGTGCTGTCAGAAGCTCCACCGGTACAATCAGGCTAAAGTATCCAAGCGATCCAGCGAGACCTGTCCAGGCCTCAATGTCTGTGAGAAAATGCGCATAATTGGCCAGCCCGACGAAATTTGTCTTTTCCGGGGTTATCATATAAAAATCTGTGAATGAGAATCCCAGGGCTGCCAGAATTGGCATTAGTTTGAATATTGCAAACCCAATGATCCATGGCGAAATAAACAAAAAACCAATCAGTCCTTCGTGCCGCCGTAAGCCGGCACTCGAATTTGCTGGGTTCTTTTTATCTATTGGTAAAGTAAAGGTCATGATTTGATACTCCAAACTCAAAAATTCAGGATGCCGATCAAATTATTTGGATGATTGATGATAAATCAGGCAAATTTGTTGGATTTCCGCACATCCATATTTACGGACGCTTGCAAACGGGTATAATTCAGAAAGTATGAAAATTATTTATCGAATTCACGCCATTGAGCGCATGTTTGAAAGAGGAATTGGCGTCAAGGATGTCCGATTCGCAATGGAAAACGGCGTAAATATTGAAAATTACGCCGATGATGCCGCTTATCCGGGTCGCCTCATATTGGCATGGCGCGGTAAACGGCCATTACACGTCGTTGCCGCGGATAATCTTGCAGGTGATGAGATCATTGTGATAACGGGCTACAGACCTGATCGTTCCCGTTGGACAGATGATTTTAAGCGGAGGCGCGATGAAGTGCCTGATGTGTAAACAAACTGAACCGCTTCCAGGATTGACAACCGTGACATTGGAACGCGGAGAATTGAGTCTCGTGTTGAAAAATGTACCTGCCCTGGTTTGCCCACAATGTGGGGAGGCTTACACGGACGAAGCCACTGCTGCGCGCTTGTTGGAGATCGCGCTTGAAATGGAAGCCGAGGGTTTGCAGGCAGAGGTCCGTCTTTTCCAAGCCAACGATGTTTGAGTAACGGGAATACATTTACAAGCGGTCATTATTTATCGCTCCTGATATAGCCATACTATTGAAGGATGGTAATTGAAAGCCGCGGTTTTACTATTTATTTTTTGGTCATCGAAACAAGCATTTGAACAAATTGACTAATTTGTTCAAATGCTTGTTTACTTTCGGGAATCAGATTCCCGAGTACAGGCCAGGCGTGCCAGACACTATCCCAAACTTTCAAATCCACGAATACACCGTCAGCCTGGGCTTTTCGGGCAAGCATGGTGGCATCATCCAGAAAGATTTCATTGCTACCAACCTGAATGAATATAGGTGGAAACCCATGAAAATCAGCATATAACGGGGAGACTAACGGATTTTCAAAATTGTCAGGACTGGCATAAGCATGCGCCCATTCGCGCAAAATATCAGTCCTTAATAAAGTCTCCGATTTTGCATTGGTAATATGGGACTTTCCTTTCAGGGTCAGGTCTGTCCATGGGGAAATGCATACTATACCGGCGGGCAGCGGCAGTCCGGCATTTCTTAACGCCAGGACCGTCGCCAAACTTAGTCCGCCACCGGCAGAATCACCTGAAATAAAGATATTTGCTGGTTGAAAACCCTGGCTAAGCAGCCATTTGTAGACCGATAAGGCATCATCCAGGGCTGCCGGGAATGGGTATTCAGGGGCCAGACGATATTCAGGCAATAAAATTGCCATTTTTAAGGTTTGCGCCATGGGTATACACATCATTAGATGGGATTCAATCGAACCGGTTACATACCCGCCGCCATGCAGGTGAATTGCCACTTGATCCTGATTAGCGCGGGTGGGTCGAATCCAGACAGCCTGTATGCCATTTATTTCGATTTTTTGGAGTTGCACATCATTGGGGATTTTACGCATCATCTGCCCAGATTGGGCAGTGATAGTACGATTTTCTGCAATCGTCAGCCGTTTTCCCTTGAAGATCACGCCTAATACAATTCGCCAGAAACGCCCTCTAAAACTAAGTGTCATACAAGCCTCGCTACCGTTTCGCAGCTGGTTTAGTTTTGAATATAAAATGGAAAAATTAACAGGGTAAGGGCATCAAGAGATGATTTCTTTTACCCGCCCGACCAAGCCACTTTGCAATCGAACTTTGATACCGTGGGGGTGGGTGGGCGAATTGGTCAGGATATCTTTCACAATCCCCTCAGTGAGTTTTCCAGTATTTTGGTCCTGTTTCTGGACGATTCGAACATGCAAGCCTGATTTTATGTCGGCTCTGCGCTGGGCATTGCCAGTGTTAGTGGTTTGGGTTAGCATATTTGCAATATACCATAAAAAGAAAGGAGCATGCCGTAACCGGCTAACTATCAAAGCCAGCAGATCCGGTAAATCGCTAACGCGATAAGTTCCTATTATAATTGCCAGATGAGTATTATTTTATCTCCTTGGGAACAGCTGGATTGGTTGGAGCAAGCCCACGACTGGATCCTTTCTGAACTCGCTCGGAAGGGTATAAAAGTATCTGGGGAAATCGAACAAGCGCATATTCGACCATGGTCCACGGTTATGCGCGTAGCTACTAATGATGGCTTCTATTTCTTTAAAGCGACTGCTCCATATTTTGGTTATGAAACTACATTGACCGAATATTTGGCTCGAACTCAGCCATTGTTGGTGCCGCAGTTGCTTGCCCACGATTTAAACCGTCACTGGCTGTTGATGCGTGACTCGGGTATTCCTTTGCGGACGTTCATCAGGGCAGAGAAATCCATCGATCCTTGGCGTAAGGTACTGCCTCTATATGTTGAACTGCAAAAACATTTGGCAGGTCAGGTCACTGACCTGCTGGGGTTGGGGGTCATGGATCGGCGTTTGAAGTGTCTTTCCGGCCAATTTGTGGAACTCTTAAAAGATGAATCAGCGTTGCTCCTGGATCAGCCGTCCGGACTTACCAGTGCTGAATTCAGCCGAATAAGGTCTCTCATCCCACAATTTCAGCAAATTTGCGCACACCTGGCAGACTTTGGAATCCCTGAAAGCCTGCATCACGATGATTTTCATGATGGAAACATTTTTTTGCATGACAACCAGGTTATTTTTACTGATTGGGGTGAATGTGCGATCGCTCATCCCTTTTTTACACTTGTGGTAATGCTGCGCAGTGTAGAAAATTCGCTTGATCTGCCTCCGAATGCTTCAGAAATTCAAACCATGCGAGATTGGTATCTTGCTTTATGGGAAGATTACGCTCCAATACTGAAACTTAGAGAATTAGCCGAATTGGCTGAGTGTATTGGTTATGTTAACCGTGCCCTGACCTGGCACATGGTCATTTCTACTTTGCCGGAAAGTCTTAAGCCAGAATATGCATTGGCAGTTCCCGCTTATCTGAAGGATTATCTAAATGCGGTCGACCGAAAATAAGTCCCGAGAATTTTCCTGTGCTCTATGAAACTTGTTTAGTCGGAACGCTGTCCTTCAGGTTGAGATGCGAAAATTGGCAATGAGAGCCGGATTATTTCCGTAATTCGGTCCAGCTTTCGCTTTTGATTTCTATAATTTTACCGGCAGCCTGGGCGGTTGGCCTGGATATCAGATATTTGCAACGGGGCTATTTAGCTCGATAGACCTGATTGTGATTATGTATTTGGCTGTGTAAAGAGCCTGGAGGTTTTGGGTCAGTGCCAAATTTATTATTTTATTTGATTGAATTTGTAGATGAACTTGTCTTCGGTCTTTCGGATGCGGCCTGGCCTTTGATTCGTTCTGATCTGGGTCTGAGTTATCTCCAAATCGGTCTTGCGCTCAGCGTGCCTGGCTTGATCTCCAGTTTTATTGAACCCTTTATTGGCATACTTGCTGACGTCTGGAAGCGCTGGCTATTGATTTTGGTAGGCGGAATATTTTTTTGCACTGCCTTGTTCTTAACTGCATTCAGCCAGAGTTTTTTGGCGCTACTTTTATCATTTGTAGTGTTTCACCCATCATCCGGAGCATTTGTCAGCCTTTCTCAAGCCAGTTTGATGGATTTGGCTCCAAATCGACAAGAACAAAATATGGCGCGTTGGACTTTCGCTGGGTCTCTGGGGGTGATATCCGGACCGTTGCTTCTGGGTTTTATGTTAATGGTTGGTTTTGGATGGCGACCAGTCTTTTTGCTGATTGGTTGCGTCTCGGCTGTGGTTTTGTTCTTTGTCTGGAAATTTATTTCACGGTCTGATGATGCTTCGACGAAACTTCCCGGTTGGAGTGATGTTTTTGCTGGTTTACGGGCTGCCTTTAAAATGCTGCGTAGACCGGAGGTTGTCCGATGGTTGATTTTGCTCGAATTTTCTGACCTGATGCTGGATGTGCTTTACGGTTTTCTTGCGCTTTATTTTGTGGACGTGGTTGGTTTTAGTGTCGCAACTGCTGCGCTGGCTGTGACTGTTTGGACGGGTGTTGGGATGCTTGGCGATTTCTTACTGATCCCGCTTTTGGAACGCGTTGATGGTCTTAAGTATTTGCGCTGGAGTGTGGGAATTGAATTGGTTCTTTTTCCGGCCTTTTTGCTTGTATCCCAGCCCTGGCTCAAGCTGGTTTTGCTTGGTTTGACTGGTTTATTTAATTCTGGTTGGTATGCAATTCTCAAAGCAAATCTGTACGCCAGTCTGCCTGGGCAGTCTGGAATGGTGATGGCGCTTAATAATATCTCAGGTTTTTTCGGAAAGCTTTTGCCATTTGGGATTGGACTTGCAGCGCAGTTCTTTGGGTTACAATGGGCAATGTGGTTACTCATGACTGGTCCAATAGTTGTTATATTATTTCTCCCGAACCCTCGTGAAAATCCCGGATGAGTGTTGTGTCAAAATCTATTCGTGACGAATTTGCCTTAATCATCTTTGTATCCATCCTGACATTTCTTGGCGGATATGTCAGACTTGCACCTGCCTTACTTGGGAATTTTCCGATTAATGACGGTGGTTTGTTTTTTAGTATGACCAAAGATCTGATTGCAAATCAATTCAGGCTACCCGTTTACGCGACGTACAATCATTTTCAGGTTGCGTTTGCCTATCCGCCACTGGCTTTCTATTTGGCCGGGGGCCTATCCACTCTTTTCAACATTAATCTAATTGATCTGTTTCGAATTCTTCCGGCGTTGATCTCAACCTTGATGATTCCAGCTTTTTTCCTACTGGCCCGGGATTTGGCCCATTCGGGTGCCGAAACATTGTTGGCTGTGCTTGTATTTTCGTTTTTACCGGCATCTTATGATTGGCTCATAATGGGTGGCGGTATCACTCGGGCGCTGGGATTTTTCTTCAGTATTCTGGCATTTTGGGCTATCCAGCGCTTGTATAAAGGAAGTGGTTGGCTGAAATATGGGATACTGACAGTCCTTTTTGCGGCTATGGCGATCCTGAGCCATCCTGAGGTAGCGCTTCACACCGTGGTTGGGATGGGTGTATTTTTCCTGTTTTTCGGGTTAAACCTTAAAGGGATGTTGAAATCGATCGGCTCAGCAGTTGGTACGCTGGTCTTAACCGCTCCGTGGTGGGTACTGGTTCTTCAAAGACATGGATTGGAGCCATTTATGGCCGCTGGCCGTACGGGTGGTTACCGTTTGGATCTTTGGCTCAGTTATTTTCAGCTAAACCTGACCGCTGAAATAGCTCTGACTTTTGGAGGATGCCTGGCAGTTATTGGTATTTTTGCTAAACTAGCCAAAAGAGATTATTTTTTGCCAACCTGGGTGCTTGTCACGGTGCTGGCCGAGCCACGCAGCGCCGTGGCGCGCATGTTACCTTGCCTGGCGATTTTGGCCGGATTTACCCTGACTGAGATTGTTCTGCCCTGGCTCAGGCAGATGGACACCAAACAGGATCTCGTAAAATATGCTGAAGGTTCGGTCG
Organism: uncultured Anaerolineae bacterium; assembly: GCA_903854805.1. The sequence goes on along the minus strand of CAINXK010000073.1, from coordinate 7,948 downwards.
AATCACTATTTAGTGGGCGGGTGGCCAGATATCTACTTACATACCTGCTAATTTATTTCATTGTCTCGGCATACACGATTACTTATAAAGAAGCGCATAATATGACCCTATCCGATGGTAGCCAAAAAGCTTTTGGTTGGATCAATACAAACCTGGCAGCTGGGCACTATTTTGCAATAATCACCGGGGGACAGCCATTAAGCGACCCGGTTTCAGAATGGTTCCCAGCCTTGACGCAACAGGTCAGTGCTGCGACTGTTCAAGGATTGGAATGGTATCCAGGTGAAGATTTTTCCAATTATCTGCTGCGTTCATATCAACTCCAGTTATGCTCCAACCAGGATGCAGATTGCGTCAAAAATTGGCAGATAAAAAACGATCTCTTCTTTAACTATATTTATATCGATAAAAATAGGATTAGGGCTCAACAAGGCCTGACAGAAGGTTCAATATTTCTTCAGAAATCATTGTTGGAAGAAAAAGGCATTGAACCGGTTTACGAGTCTAACGATGTGATTATTTTAAAGGTCAATAAATAAACGAATGGCAACCAGTCTATATTTTCACATTCCCTTTTGCAAACACCGTTGCGCTTATTGTGATTTTAATACGTATGCTGGGCAGGAAGATTCAATCCCAGGATATGTCAACGCTTTGTGTAACGAGATCCGATTGGTTGGCGAAACTGCCCCAGAGAAGCAAGTTGGGACCATCTTTTTCGGTGGCGGTACCCCTTCTTTATTAACAAGTGCGCAATACCAGAATATTTTCCAAAGCATTCGCCAAAATTTTCAAGTTGCTCCTGGTGCCGAAATCAGCCTGGAGGCCAATCCGGGTACGGTTTCGCAGGATTACCTAATTGAATTACATGCGATCGGCTTTAACCGAATAAGCTATGGGGTGCAGAGCGCCAATCCAGAAGAATTACGGATGCTCGAACGGATTCATACATATTCAGATGTAGTAAATGCGATTAGTTGGTCGCGCAAAGCAGGCTTTGATAATCTGAATCTCGACCTGATTTATGGACTACCAGAGCAAACTCTTGAACGCTGGCAACAAACAGTTCGATTAATCGTGGGCTTGAATCCTGAGCATATTTCTGCTTATGCCCTGACCCTGGAACACGGTACTCCTTTTGGGCGTTGGGCCGCTCGTGGTCTGTTGCCCATCCCGGATCCTGACCTGGCTGCCGAGCAGTACGAATGGACGATGGACTTTCTATCTGGAGCGGGGTATGGGCACTATGAAATCTCGAACTGGTCTTTGCCAGGAAAAGAGTGCCTGCATAATCTCCAATATTGGCGGAACCTGGAATATTTGGGGTTGGGTGCTGGTGCGCATGGGTATGCCCATAGCTGCCGGTATTCAAACGTGCTTCGGATAAAGACATACATCGGCCATTTGGCGAATATGGATTCTGGGGGTCAGGTTTTCCCACTATCTCCGGCAGTGGTTAATCAACACAGGAACACAGCCAGGGAAGACATGCAAGAAACCATGCTGACCGGTCTGCGTCTTACCGAGGAGGGTGTCTCGTCGGAAGGTTTTCTGGCGCGTTTTGGGTTAAATTTCCTGGATATTTTTGGAGATGAGATCCAAAAGCTTATCAAAGTGGGTTTGTTAGTATTAGAAGGTGACCGGTTACGGCTATCGGTGCGTGGGCGGTTATTGGGAAACCAGGTTTTTATGGAATTTGTGGGGGATTAATCGCACTACCAAAAAAATGATAAGGGTCGAGGCAGATTGGGTATTGTTCAATTCACGCACGCAGCTGGTTTACCATACAAAAAAATATTCAAGTTGGGCCGGGATACGAGTCAGGCCTTGGGTTTCTTTCTCTTTTCTGGAATTGGAAAATTAAAGGGTAATCTCTGATTTAATTTTGTCAACTGGACACCTTTTGGAGAAAGCATCAAAACTGTTATGGAGGCTGTGTCGCAGCCGAGCCGTTGGAAGTGGTCCAGAGGCATGCCAAGGTAATAACAAGCCAGCAGTTTAATCGGGTCGGCATGAGATACACAGGCGATGATCTCTTCGTCCCGGTGAATTTTTACGATAGCCTCGATCTCACTTACGATTCGAGTCTGACACTCTACAAACGATTCGCCATTAGGAAAGCGAAAGCGCGATGGGCTTTCTTGTACAGTTTTCCAGGAAGGTAGTTTGCGCACGGTTTTCAATTCTTGCCCGGCCCACTCCCCAAGGTCAGTTTCGATTAATCCATTCCGGATTTGTGGCTCAAGCCCAAGCTTTTTGGCAAGTGGGCTGGCGGTTTCGTGGGCACGTTCCATGGGAGAAGAATAGATAGCCTTGATAGGTAGATTGCCGAGAGCTTCTGCCAGTTCGGATGCTTGTTTCTGCCCGTGCTCGTTTAGATGAACTTCTGGTAATCTTCCGGCCATTTTGCCGGTTTTGACATATTCATTTTCACCGTGACGTATTAGTAATAATAAAGGCATGATTATTTTCCTGGTTCAAACTTATTGCTGGGTCATATCAAAATTAAAGCAGCGCACAAAGGAATGTTGTTTGTGCGAAGTGTTATTTGATGTTGCGTTTTAAATTATCGATCTGATCTTGGGGCAGGCTAGGCAGATAGGTTTCTTTTTCAATCCCTAGCGCTTCTTTTTGGGCATTTCGCCACATTTCCAGGCGTGAACCCACCTGGGCTTCGTAGCCCTGGTCGGATGGAGTATAAAAATAAGTTCCGAGCAGGCGTTTGGGCAGGTATTGTTGCGGGGTGAAGTGTCCATCCATTTCATGCGGATAAACATAGTCTTTGCCCTGGCCGGTAGCTTCGCGGTCGCGATTGCCGTCCTGCAAGTGTTTGGGAACTGATCCGGCCCCTTCCTGTTCGATCCGCTGCATGGCTTTAAAATAAGCGCCAGCGCTGTTTGATTTGGGTGCTGTTGCAAGGTAGAGCACTGCCTCGATGATGGGGTATATGCCTTCGGGCAGCCCGATGAAGTCAAAGGCCTGGGCTGCACTGGAGGCCACAACCAGGCCCATTGGGTCGGCCAGACCGATGTCTTCACCAGCCAGGATGATTAGGCGGCGTATGATAAAACGAGGATCCTCCCCGGCATAGATCATCTTAGCCAACCAATAAAGCGCGGCATCCGGGTCAGAACCTCGCACAGATTTGATGAAAGCTGAGATGGTGTCGTAGTGCGCGTCGCCATCCTTGTCATATAACACCGCCCGACGTTGAATGGATTCCTGGGCAACGTCCAGGCTGATGTGCACGATACCATTCTCATCGGGTTGTGTCGATTCTACGGCCAATTCGAGCGCATTCAGGGCGTTACGAGCGTCGCCGGTTGCCATGTCCACCAGGTGGGCGCGCGCTTCGGGGGCAATGTCAATACTTCGTTTGCCATAGCCTCTTTCAGGATCGGCGATGGCACGTTCCAGCAGTGTGGCAATTTCGGACTGGTTGAGATTGCGTAGTTGGAAAATACGTGACCGGCTAACCAGGGCTTTGATGACTTCAAAGAATGGGTTCTCGGTTGTCGCACCGATCAATGTGACCGTGCCATTTTCAACGAAAGGCAGCAAAGCATCCTGTTGGGCTTTGTTCCAGCGGTGAATTTCGTCGATAAAGAGCACGGTTCTTTGTTTATAGAGCCGGTTGCGTTCCTGGGCCCGGTCGATTACCTCTCGCAAGTCAGCTTTCCCGGCCAGGATCGCTGAAAGAGTCTCGAAGTGACTTTTTGTCTGGTTGGCAATGACCTGTGCCAGAGTAGTCTTGCCCGTACCAGGCGGGCCGCACAGGATAATTGATGAAAATAGACGATCAGTTTCTATCGCCCTGCGCAGCAGCTTTCCCGGTCCAACGATGTGTTCCTGCCCAATATATTCATTGAGGTTGCGCGGCCGCATTCTGGCTGCCAGCGGGGCATCGCTGCGCATACGTTCGTTCATGGCATGGTCAAAAAGATCGGACATGGCTGTATTATACTTTGCTTCAGGGTCCGAAATTCAGGGTAGGTTTTGATTTTTGAGTTTTGCCTGGAGCAAAGGTCAAGAGCCGGTCCGGTTGGTTATTTACAGAGTCACTTTTATTCGAAAAGAAATTTAATTTGCTATGTGCTGCAAGGAATTGTGTCGGTCGTTATGAGTGCATTCGCTTGCCCAGGTTGCAATATTCACGTACAATCGGATTACATTTACTCATTTTAAAGGATTATTTATGACAGACGTTAAAGCTTTTGGTGAGCGCTTATTTGAAAGTCTGGAAAAAGTAATATTAGGTAAACACAGTTCCCTTGAACTGGTAGTCATTGGATTGCTTTGCCAGGGCCATGTGTTGATTGAAGACGTTCCTGGTGTGGGTAAGACGGTTATGGCGCGTACACTTGCTAAATCGCTGGGTTGTGCCTTTAACCGAGTCCAATTTACGCCTGACATGCTGCCATCAGATGTGACTGGGGTTTCAATTTTCAACCAGGAGAATCGCAGCTTTGAGTTTCGTCCCGGCCCAATTTTTGGACAGGTTGTCCTGGCTGACGAAATAAATCGAGCAACACCCAAAACACAGGCGGCTTTGCTTGAGGCCATGGACGAGCACCAGGTAACAGTGGATGGCATCACGCATGCCTTGCCGAGCCCATTTATTGTGTTGGCAACTCAGAATCCAATTGAGTATGAAGGTACGTTTCCATTGCCAGAAGCGCAGTTGGACCGTTTCTTGCTGCGTGTTCGACTGGGATACCCATCCGTTTCTGACGAAATCAGGGTGCTTGAAGACCAACAGTTGCGCCACCCAATTGAAAGTATAAAAGCAGTATTTTCGGCGGAGGAAGTACTAGCGGCAGCGGAAATGGTTAAAACGGTGTATGTCGCATCATCAATAAAAAGATACATCGTGGAACTTACCCATCGTACCAGAGCCAGTAATGATGTTTATCTGGGCGCCAGTCCGAGAGGCTCACTGGCACTCTTCAGGGCTGGGCAGGCACGCGCGGCATTGAATGGGCGTAATCATGTTCTGCCGGATGATATCAAAGCCCTGGCCCTTCCAATTCTTGGGCATCGTATTATCGTCAATCCTGCGGCTCGTTTGCGTGAGGTAACTGCAGAGCGGATCGTGCAGGAGATTTTGCTGGCTGCGCCGGTGCCCGGCGGCAGTTATTCGGTATAAATGCGCAACACAGGCTGGATTTTATTTTTCGTACTTTTTCTCGCGGGTGTGGTGGGCATGGCGACCACCGGGGCTGCTTTATATGTGCGCTTGATGTATCTTGGAGCATTCCTTCTAATTTCTACATGGGGATGGACCAGGATATCCTTGCGGAATCTTAAGATTGTGCGGCATGCTCGATCTCTGCGAGCCAGCGTTGGAGATGTATTTGAAGAAAGCTATGAACTGATCAACCCTGGCAGAATACCGCGATTATTTGTTGAGGTTCGGAATGAAAGCAGCTTACCTTCGGCTACCGGATCGCGTTTATTAACCTGGGTTGGTGCGAAAGAAACTCGTACTTATATCGCACGCACATGGCTGACCAAGCGCGGGGCTTTTCCGTTAGGGCCCACACTGCTTGGTTCAGGTGATCCATTTGGTTTTTTTAGTAACCAACAAATATTTCCTTCTGTCGATTCCTTGCTCGTATTGCCAATGATCATTCCGATTGGAGATTTTCTTTCATTGGCTGGCTTACTGCCTGGTGGAAAGGCCATTCAGCGCAAATCATTTGATGTGACTCCGCATGCCAGCGGTGTACGCGAATACTTGCATGGTGATGCGCTCAAAAGCATTCATTGGCCGTCAACTGCTCGGCGGGGTAAATTGATGGTCAAGGAATTTGACCAGGATCCTCAGTCAGAAATGTGGATTTTTCTGGATGCTCAAAAAGCCACCCAGGCTCAACAGCCCTATGAAGCCCCCAGCGTAAAAGACAACTGGATCTTTAGCCACCGTCCGGAACTTCATTTGCCGCCCTCGACGCTGGAATATGGTGTCAGCCTGGCAGCTTCACTGGCACATTATTTTGTTGGAAAACGTTGGGCGGTTGGTTTTGTAACGGATGGCCCGGTTTACACAGTTATTCCAGCAGAACGTAGTGAGCGCCAAGAGAGTAAGGTATTGGAAACCCTGGCGTTTGTGACCGGGGCTGGCAATTTGCCACTTGCCAGCCTGGTGGATTTACAATCTCCGCAGATGCCGCTGGGTTCGAGCGCACTGCTTATTACAGCTTCTGTGCACAAAGATGTTGGTTTGGCTGTGGAGCTGCTCCAGAGACGGAAACTGCGCCCAATCGTTTTGATGCTCATGGCGCATAGTTTTGGCGGCGAAGAAGGTTCTGAAGATCTGGCTGCGACCCTTGAACAAGGTGGAGTGCCAGTTTGTAAAATTTATAATAATGCAAATCTTGGGGAAGTTTTGGCAGGGTTTGCTGTCCTTCACCGGCAACAGGAGAATCGTTCATGGCACGTACACCAATCCATACACTCGATTTAAATTTTCAGGGACGCCCATTGGCAATTTCTGCATACATGCTGGAACATAGCAGCGGTATTGTTCTGGTGGAATCAGGCCCGGGTTCCACCATCGAGTCGCTTAAATTATTATTACATAATCACGGCTACTGCCTGGAAGACATCACGCACGTCTTCATTACGCACATCCACCTTGACCACGCAGGTGCATCCGGGAGCCTGGCTGCCCATGGCGCCCAAATCCATGTACATCCGATGGGCGCTGCGCATATGCTCAACCCGGAAAAACTGTTGAATAGCGCTGCTCGAATTTATGGGGATCGGATGGACACACTTTGGGGGCAGTTTAATCCTGTGCCTGAAGAAAAGTTGACAATTTTGGAAGACAACCAGGAAGTTGTGGTGGGTAATTTGCGATTTCGCGCATTGAATACCCCTGGTCATGCAGAACATCATTACTGTTACCAGTTTGAAGATTTGTGTTTCACCGGCGATGTGGGTGCAGTCCGTATTCCGGGTTACCCGTATTTGCGGGTCCCGATGCCACCACCCGAATTTCATTACGAAAAATGGCGTGAAACTATTTCCTTTTTAAAGAAAAAGGATTTCAAGCGAATTGCCCTGACTCATTTCGGCATTTTTGAAGATGTCGATTGGCATTTCAAATCCATCCTTGCCGCGTTAGACGATGTGGACGCCTGGATGAATACAAACATGCCTGAGAATCTACCGGTGGAAATATTGAGGGCAAGGTTTTTAGAATTGATGGATGAGCAGGCCATTCGTCAGGGTTTGGATCCAAAAGTCGCAATGGCATACCAGCTATCCAATCCGGTTGGAATGTCTGTCGATGGGTTGATACGTTATTGGAAGAAATTTCGATTGGGCAGCGTCTAATGTCCCAGTTTTCAAGAAGGCTGCGCAGATCAGTTTCTTAGCTGAAAACGTAGGCCAATATCAAAATACGTCGTTGCAGATCGCGATTGTTTGATTAGGTGCCAATTTAGTACGATTGTCACTTGCGCCCGGTGACACAGGCTACATGCCCTAAAATGACCCTTGTGATACAATTTTGATGTAGATTTATATAAATAATTCACCAATTAAGCCTCTCGACTGCGCGGCGCTCGGGGCGAACATCCATTGTTTAAGGAGACCGCCTGTAATGAAACATTTTCTCGATGTATCTGATTTTTCCCCTTCAGAAATTCAAGACATTCTAAATCTGGCTATTAAGCTCAAGAAAGAATATTTTTCCGGTGGTAATAAGCCCTTATTCAAGGGAAAAGTATTGGCCTTGATTTTCCAGAAACCAAGCTTGCGTACTCGCGTATCTTTTGACATGGCTATGCGTCATATGGGCGGTGATGCTCTGTATCTTTCACCCGCTGAAATTGGTCTTGGAAAACGTGAGTCGATTGCCGATGTCTCACGTGTGCTTTCGGGGTATGTTCAGGCAATGATGGCGCGTGTCTTTGAGCATGAACATGTTGTTGAACTGGCG
>CAINXK010000072.1 GCA_903854805.1 uncultured Anaerolineae bacterium | reverse complement strand
GGTGAAGATGACCTAGAAAAGCAGGGCCGGCACCCGTTCTTGGGGCAAACTACGCTCGCAGAAATGATCAAAATGGTCTACCGGCATAACCAGATTCACTACCGGGATTTGCGTAAGGTAATTGGATAGGCCAAAACATTATAGAGAATCTATTATAAAGTAGGTGTCATGCTTCAATTTCGAAATGTTATAAATCTTGCCCGGCCGGTTCAGGCACTTTTTGGTTTGCTCACTTATTGGCTTGGGCTTGGGTTTGCTCATTACCTTGGAGCGACCATAAAGACCGAGCCGCAATTGATTGGAGCCGGTATTGTTATCTTAATGTTGGTAGCCTCAAACCTGTTATTGGAATTTTTTCGCCATCCGAATGATCCATTCGGTTTGAACGAAACGAAAACAGAGCGCGAGGTACTTCGCTCAATATTACTATTTGTCAGCATAGGTATTCTAACTACAATTTCCATCCTTGTATTTTTACTCGCCAGGGACGGGTTTATGTTTTTGGAAGCGGCATTGATCGTGGCTCTGTTCATAGTGCTGGCTCTTTCTAGTGCAGTTCCACCTTTTCGGCTCGCAAACCGAGGTCTTGCTGAATTATCAGCTTCAATTCAGATAGCCAGCCTTTCACCTAGTCTGGCGTTTTTGTTCCAATATGGCAGCTTTCACCGAATTTTGACAATATATACTTTTCCTTTATTGTTGCTTCTGGTGGCATATTTCCTGATCACCAATTTTCGGAGCTATTCCGCGGATTTGAAGTTCGAACGTCGAAGTATGCTAATATGTCTTACTTGGGAGCGAGCAATTCCAATTCACAACCTTTTAATTGTGGTGGCTTATTTGTTCTTTGCGTTTATTCCATTTTTTGGGATACCATTTGGTTTGGTGTGGCCGGCTCTGGTTACACTACCGATTGCTGGATATCAGGTTATTACTCTGCGAAATTTGGGTGGCGGCGCAAGACCGATGTGGCCCATCGTTATAGCCGCTGCCACTGCGATTTTTGGTTTGACAACTTACTTGATAACGTTAACGTTTTGGTTACGATAGTCCATAGGAATCTTTCCGCGAAAACTATGCCTGAATTTTTGACACTCTTACCGCCAGACAACGCACGTTTATTATGGCTCAATTCAATTGCTGCCAGAGATCCCGTATTCCAAACCATTAAAACAATTAATTTACTAGGCCGGGTTACCGCTGAAAATGTAAAGGCTGCGCAGCCCTTACCTGCTTTCACCAGGTCAACAGTTGATGGCTACGCCGTTCGGGCTCGGGATACTTATGGTGCCAGCGACACGCTGCCTGGTTATCTGGCCATGATGGGGGAGGTCCCGATGGGCTCCGCTTCCCAATTAATGCTTTCACCTGGGAAATGTGCATTGATCCATACGGGAGGGATGTTACCCCCCGGTGCAGATGCCGTTGTCATGCTTGAATTTACTCAACCAGTCAGACCTGGCGAAGTCGAAATTCAGCGCGCGGTAGCTCAAGGTGAGAATGTCATTCAAATTGGTGAAGATGTTACTGCCGATCAGGTAGTGATTCCCAAAGGAGTTCGAATTCGACCCGCAGAAATTGGCGGGCTGATGGCTTTGGGATTTAAGGAATTGCGTGTGGTTAAAAAAATTTCCGTAGGTTTGATATCCAGCGGCGATGAGGTCGTGCCCCCGAGTCAGGACACACAGCCAGGCCAGGTTCGGGATATCAATTCATACACGCTTGGGGCGTTAGTTTCCCAAGCCGGAGCAAAACCAATTTATTATGGGATTGTTCCTGATAAATTTGATTTATTGAAGGCGAAGGCCGGTAAAGCCCTAAGAGAATGCGATGTGGTCGTAATTACTGCAGGTTCCTCCGCCAGCACTCGCGATATGACAGCGGAAGTAATTGCCTCGTTGGGGCAGCCTGGTGTACTGGTACACGGAATCAACACGCGGCCAGGGAAACCAACGATTCTTGGCGTTTGCGAAGGGAAAGCCGTCATCGGGTTACCGGGTAATCCGGTGAGTGCTTTGGTGAATGGATATTTGTTCGTAATCCCTTTGATTGAAAAATTATTAGGAATGATCGTAAAGCCTCCGCTGCCTTCAGTCAGGGCAAGGCTTACTCTTAATTTACCTTCGCAGGCCGGGCGTGAGGATTGGCAGCCAGTCAAACTGGTTTCTTCTCCAACTGGCTGGCTGGCAGAGCCAATATTTGGTAAATCCAACCTGATTTTTACCCTGGCCGCAGCAGATGGGTTGATCAAAATCCATCCTGATGCAAATGGTATTAATGCTGGAGAAATTGTGGATGTGGTTCTGATGGTGTAAGTCATTTCTGGATCAGACCTAAGTTCTGGTTGATAAAATAATTTTACTCAAAGGCCAAAAATAAAGCCAATGTCAGTTTACTTGCATGATATTCCCCTGTCAGACGCCATCGCCGAGCTTAATCAAGCTTTGCGGAAAGCAGATTTGTGGCGAGTTTTATCCAAAGAAATCATCCCGTTAGATGAAAACGCCGTGAAGCGAGTGCTTGCTGAACCAGTTTGGGCGTTGAAATCGTCGCCGCATTACCACGCCAGTGCCATGGATGGATTTGCTGTTCGCGCAGAAATGACGGTCGGTGCGTTACCTGCCGCGCCCATCTCTTTGTCGCTTGGCGAACAAGCAAAATACGTTGATACCGGGGAGCCATTACCAGATTGGGCGAATGCGATTATCCCGATTGAAAATGTTGAGTCGGTTGATGCTCTGGGTAATATTTCTTCAGATGTCCGTAATCCTGATTTTATCCGGATCCGCAGTTCCATCGTTCCATGGAGCCATGTCCGCCCATTGGGAGAAGACATCGTCGCAACCCAGCTAGTTCTCCCTGCTGGTCATACCCTTGGACCATATGATCTGGGTGCGATTGCAGCATCCGGGCATGTATCCATCACTGTGGCCAAGCGCCCGCGAATTGGGATCATTCCGACAGGTTCTGAGCTTGTACCTATCGGTTCAGAACTGCGCCCTGGCGATATTCTGGAATACAATTCTCTGGTGATCGCCGGGCAAATCAAGGCGATGGGAGCTGAACCGGTTCGTTTTCCAATTACGTTTGATGATTTTGATTTAATCAGTGATCGTGTGGTTTTGGCAGCACAGAGTTGTGACCTTGTAATTCTAAACGCTGGATCTTCAGCGGGTAGTGAAGATTTTTCATCACGGGTTGTTGAGAAATTAGGAACCTTGCTGGTTCATGGTGTGGCTGTTCGGCCAGGCCATCCTGTAATTTTAGGTATGGTTAATCGCCAGGCAGAGTCATTTGATACGGTAAAAGAAATTCCAATTATTGGTGTTCCTGGTTATCCAGTTTCTGCTGCTTTGACAGTGGATATTTTTATTGAGCCCTTAATTGCTTGCTGGTTGGGCCGGCGGCCGTTGGAACTGCCTGTTTTGCCGGCATTCATGACGCGTAAGACAGTTTCACCTCCCGGTGATGATGATTACATTCGGGTTGTGGTCGGGATGGTTGGCGATAAAATGTTGGCTGCGCCGATTTCACGCGGAGCCGGTGTTATCACTTCGCTAGTAAGAGCTGATGGGTTAGTGGTACTTCCAAGAGGAGTTCAGGGTGTGGATGCGGGGGAACCTGTTAGTGTGCGTTTATTACGATCTCGTGAGGAAATTGGGCAAACCATTTTCTGCATTGGATCTCATGATGTTATTCTGGATTTAATGGCCCAATTCCTAGCCCAGAACGACCGTCGGTTTGTATCGGCGAACGTAGGGTCACAAGGTGGGCTGGTTGCATTGAGACGTGGCGAGGCCCATCTTAGTGGATCCCATTTATTAGATCCGGATTCTGGTGACTACAATTTGCGCTATATTCGTGAATATTTGCCAGAAATCCGAGTAAGAGTGATGGGCTTTGTCCACCGTGAGCAAGGGCTGATAGTTAGGAAGGGGAATCCCAAGGCTATTAAAGGCCTTATTGAGTTGGCCGCGGGTGATGTCGCGTTTATCAATCGGCAGAGAGGCGCCGGCACACGAGTGCTGCTTGATTTCCATCTTAACTTATTGGGGATAGACTCCGATCGTATCAAAGGGTATGATGATGAAGAATTTACCCACCTCGGAGTTGCTGCGGCAGTAGCATCAGGGCGCGCAGATTGCGGCATGGGTATCCCCGCAGCTGCCCAGGCCCTTGAGTTGGGTTTTATACCGTTATATAAAGAGCGCTATGATTTGATTATCCCTAATGTTATTGCGGAAACCGAACTTATGGGTCCTCTTTTGAAATTGTTGGAATCTCAAGATTTTAAAAATGCAATCAATAAGCTACCCGGGTATGATACAACTATTATGGGAAAACTTATCGCGGAGGTTTAGAATGTTTCACGCTTTGGTGGTAGATGATAATCGGGCGACTGCGGATTCTATTGTACGTGTTTTGACAGTTTTGGGCATACAGGCACGAGCTGCGTATGGGCCCGGGCCAGGTATGACAATCTTAAATGGCGAAACACCAAATATGATTTTTTTAGATATCAATATGCCCGGTGTCAGTGGGTATGAAATATTAAGTTATGTATGTCGGGAACCTCGCCTGGCCAAAGTCCCGGTAATTATTTGTACGTCGGATGATCAACCTCAGACGCGACAGCTTGCCATGGAGGCCGGAGCCAGTGACTTTTTGTTAAAGCCAGTGACTGTCGATGCGCTCGAAAATGTATTACGCAAGGTCGGTTTCTTGTAGTTGGTATGAATTTTATATGCGACTCTGCACATTTCCAGTGCAGGGTCTTTTTTATAATTGCGGTTCTTTGATGATACTTGGAAAATTAGTGTTATAAAGGGAATTATAATATTCACAGGAGAGCAGAATCATGTCTATTTCAGTTGGAATTTTCGCTCCAGACTTCATCCTAACTGATGATGTTGGTGGTACGCGTCGCCTGTCCGATTATCGTGGTCAAAGCGTTGTACTTTATTTTTATCCTAAGGATGATACCCCCGGGTGCACAACCGAAGCGTGTAATTTCCGCGACGATTATTCAGCTTATGTAGATGCAGGTGTTATTATTCTTGGTATCAGTCCCGATTCTTCAAAATCGCACGCTAAGTTCAAGAAAAAATTTCAGCTGCCCTTCCCTTTGTTAGCTGATGAAGATCATCTTGTTTGCGAAGAATATGGTGTTTGGGGAAAGAAAAAATTTATGGGTCGTGAATACATGGGGGCGTTACGCACCACGTTTGTAATCTCGCCTGATGGAAAGGTTAAGGCAATATTTGAGGATGTTAAGCCCTCAGGACACAGCGCGGAAGTATTAGCAGCTATTAAGGAATAACAAGCTTCTCATGAATAAAATAGATGCGTTTTGGGCGCGTTTGGCGACATTTGGAGCGCTATTTTTCATGCTTTGGGCGTATCTTTCTACCACTAGCGCATGGGTTCCATGGGTATCTGGTTTGGCTGCCAGCTTTTTTGCTACTCTGGGAACGATAGTGGTGGATTTTTGGTTACGTTTATTTCTTCAACGCAAGAATGAAGCAAAAAACAATTTCAAACCAGACCAGCGAGATGCCGAATCCTCGGTTTTTACTTTGGTTACAATAAATTCCCTTCGCAAGCTTCTCCAGGTGCATACTGAAAAAGAAATACTGGAAACCGTTTTGGGTGCTGGTGTAGAGCTATTGGGAGTAAGTGGCTCGTCATTTGTCCCTTACGATGAGTGGGGGCAGTCGCTCCCAGCTGTGATACATGGAAAAGTTCCTGAATTGGAACTTCAATCCTGGACCCAGCGCCTTTCCTTGCCAGAAACTCGACAGGTATGTAAAAATTGTAAGCTGCTTCATGGAGATTTGGAGTGTGTTTTATTATCAACCAGTGCGGTTAGCCCAGCAAAAGTGCGCTGTTTTCCATTGAATAGCGCTGGTCGTGAAGTGGGTGTACTTAATTTCTACTGTGATAATAGTGTAATAAGGAATTTAGAATCCGAAAAGATTATTATCGAAATCATAGCCGCAGCGGGTCAGGCTCTGGAAAACTTACATACCCGAGACCAGGAAATTGCTGCATTACTTTATCTTCAGAATATCAGTTCGCCGAAATCCGATTTATCAATTTTGCTCAATACCCTTTTGGAAAATGTTCAAAGGGCACTTGATGTTGATTTTTCCATTCTCTACCTGCCAGGAGGAGTTCCGGGAAGAATCAATTCCCATCCTCAGTTTTTTTCAAAGACTAAGGATGATATAAACCCGGAAAGTTCAGTCCTTGGATTGTCTTTTCTTGAGGGTATTTGGAATAGCGTACTGACATCCGGACACAGTCTATCGCTTGAAAATGTCGTAATTAATAAGAGTGAACGCTGGAAAGTGCTTTTGGCAGTTCCGCTTGTATGGCATGGTGAAGATCCTGTTGGAGTTTTGGTATTGGGTTCCAATTCTAACCAGGCATTCACTCAGCGCCATCAAGCATTACTTGAGACTCTGGCGGGACAAGCTGCGTTACTCATTCAAAATGCCAGATTAATTGTGCAGGTTGAATATCAGGCCGTGGTCGAAGAGCGAACTCGTTTAGCTCGCGAAATCCATGATGGGCTTGCTCAGACGCTAGCTTTCTTGAAAATTCAGGCAACTCAAATGCAAAATTTTTTTACGCGTGGTGAGACTGAAAAACTTAGCAACTCTCTTCAGGCTAATTATCGTACCCTATCTGATGCGTATATTGACGCACGCCAGGCTATAGATAACTTGCGTCGTGTCCCAACTACCAATCTGCGCGACTGGATCGCTCAAGTGGCTTCCGATTTTGAAATGTCCACCAGCCAAAAGATAAATGTTTCTGTAGCAGATTTTTTCTTAGAATATCCTGTCAATATCCAGGCTCAGCTAATCCGCATTGTACAAGAGGCTCTCAGCAATGTTCGTAAACATGCGGCCGCCAGTGTGGTAAATATTCTTGGATTTCAGGATGGCGATTGTTACGTGATTGAAATTCGCGATAATGGAAAAGGTTTTGATCCAGACGGGGGGCATGTTGAGATGAACTCCCGGTATGGTTTGAGAGGGATGCGCGAACGGTCAGATAGTATTGGGGCTGATTTTCAGATTATCAGTCAGCCTGGCAAAGGTACTTGCGTTTCTTTGCGAATACCAGTGAGTGTAAAGGAGGATATATGAGCCGAATACGGCTTGTCGTTGTGGATGACCACTCACTTTTCCGGCGGGGGTTGGTTAGCTTGCTAGACGAGATGACAGACTTTTGGGTGGTGGGTGAGGCATCCAATGGTCAAGATGCGCTTCCGATAATTGAAAGTGCAAAACCTGATATCGTACTCCTTGATATCAATATGCCCATATTGGATGGTATTCAGACCTTGGGCGTTATACGGAAAACATGGCCGGATCAAAAAGTATTAATGTTGACTATTTCGCAAAATGATGATGATTTGATTGGGGCTATTGTTGCGGGTGCCAATGGGTATGTATTAAAAAATACTGAGCCAGATACATTACATAATACGATATTGCAGGTATTTTCTGGAAATTCGGTTCTTTCACCGGAAATTACTTCAAAAGTCCTACAGGCCGTTCGCAGGTCACAGACAGATCGAAACCGTGGTTTGCTAAGCGATCGCGAAGTGGAAGTCCTTAAATGCCTGGCGCGTGGGCAAACAACCGCCCAAATAGCAAATGTGCTATTCATTTCTGAAAATACTGTTAAAACTCATATACGTCATATCCTTGAGAAAATGGAAGTAAATAATCGCGCAGAAGCCGTTGCCAGGGCTGCTCAGATGGAATTGCTTTGATGCAGCCAATTTAAGTTGGTGACAATAAAAAATTCTGGCAACAAATTTCGTAAAAGCGGGTGATTTTGAAATCACCCGCTTTTTATTTTGAAATCCCCCTAAGTTCAACAATATGTCGATGACAAAAGGGCGAAATTTTGGTAAATTTATCTTGTTATATTTTGAATATATGCGAGAAACCTCATTATGATTGATTCATCTGCCCAACCAAGACTTGTTCTGATTGTTTCAGCCAATCCGCTTTTCCGCGAGGGTTTACGGAAAATGTATACAGAGCGCTGGGGCGGTAAGGCTACCATCATTGGCATGCCCACGACGATGGATGAAGCTCTTTCGGCGCTGGAGACTTATGCGCCTGATCTGGTCATAGTAGATTATGACGATAAAAATATAAATCGAGGCGAATTTCTAAATCGATTTGTAACTGGAAAAACTCCGATGCAGGTAATGCTTGTTTCTCTGCAGGAATCTGGTCAGGTGGTAGTTTACGGTAGGCGCACACTCACTTCTGCGCAGGCCGAAAACTGGTTAAATGATCCGTGGAGTGGCTAGAAAATTTTATTCTCAAGGAGTTTGCTGATGAAGAATACCCGTCATTTCTTGATAATTGCTGTGTTGGTAGTGGTTGTGGCTGTTATATCCTATTTAGGGTTGAATTCAATCGGTTTGATGCCGGTCGAGGCTAGTGCCCAATCGGTGCCGATCGATTGGTTGTTTGATCTCGAGGTCAAACTGATTGCTTTTTTCTTCGCCTTGATCATGGTTCCGCTCGTTTACAGTCTTTTTGTGTTTCGTAGAAAAGAAGGCGATGAGAGCGATGCAGAGCATATCGAAGGTAATACACCTTTGGAAATTACGTGGACTGCCATTCCGCTCGTGATCGTAATTGCCCTCGGAATTATCGGCGCAGACAACTTGCGTCAAGTCAGGGCCGTTGATCCTCAGGCGATTGAAGTTAAAGTCGTAGCATTTCAATGGGGTTGGCGATTTGAGTATCCACAAGGATTCTCATCGAACCAGTTATACCTGCCAGAAAATCAACAAGTTGTTCTAAAGATGGAAAGTCAGGATGTGTTGCATTCCTTTTGGGTGCCCGAATTTCGCGTGAAGCAGGACGTTGTTCCTGGCAGAATCGAAGATTACAGGATTACACCAACCAGGATCGGTGAATACAAAGTCCGGTGCGCCGAGATATGCGGTGGGTCACATGCCTATATGGAAGCGCCAGTAATTGTTGTAAGCCAGGCGGATTATGGGATTTGGTTGACTGAGAAAACCGTCGCAGCTCAAGCTGCTGCGCGGGCCTCGTCCGGAAAGCCGGATGCCGCCCGAGGAAAAACACTTTATTTGGAAAGTGGTTGTAAAGCGTGCCATTCTTTGGATGGCGCAAAAGGTGTCGGGCCCACCTGGAAAGGTCTCTACGAAGCTCAGGTCAAATTAGCTGATGGTTCAAGCGTTTTAGCGGATGATGCATATTTGGTCGAATCGATCAAACTGCCCGGCGCAAAAATTGTCGAAGGTTTTCCAGCCAATGCCATGCCTAGTTTTGGATACTTAACGGATGGTCAGGCTGCTGATCTGGCCGAATTCATTAAAACATTGAAATAGGAGTACTTGAATGAAAAAAAGCTCCTCGCGAGGACTTGGCGCAGTACTTACGTTTTTTGTTGTCGGTTTTGCAGTTGGATTAGTGATTGGAATTCTATTGCATACTTTAACAACGGGAAAATTCGAAGCAGGCTACTTGTTGGATTTGCCTTCATGGTTGCTTGGAATCCTGGTTGCGGTTGTGGCATTTTTATATGCCCTGGTAGGGTACACAGGTGTCGTTC
This sequence comes from uncultured Anaerolineae bacterium, assembly GCA_903854805.1. Next base: position 2,451 of record CAINXK010000072.1, on the reverse strand, counting down.
GTGGCTTACTCTGGCAGGTTGCCGGAACCGTGGGTGGTGCTTTATTCGTCACTTTGATCCGATTTTTATTGGGATTGAAGATTTATGATCTAAATACCTTCGGCTTCACAGAGTCTGCCTGGGTCTTCGGATCGCTGGTTGGAGCTATTTCATTTTTGGCTGGTGTTGGTGCCATTTCTGATTGGTTTCAGTGGGCTCTCGGAAAGAAAACATCGGACCATCATGCCGATCAAGATGGCTGGCAAAAATATTTTGGTGTGTCGCTCGATCACAAGGTGATCGGAATCCAATATACTTTTACATCTCTATTCTTATTGAGTGTTGGTGGTTCATTTGCCCTGGTCTTCCGAACAGAATTGGCTAAATCAGGGTTGGAGTTTCTGACACTTCAGTTATATAACACATTGATGAGTTTGCACGGCATGGTTATGATTGTGTCGTTATTGTTGGGTGTGGCTGGTGTGATCAATTATCTGGTCCCGATGATGATTGGCGCTCAAGATATGGCTTTTCCCCGTTTGAATGCCTTTTCTTTCTGGGTTTCCATTCCCGCAGCAGTTTTGCTGTTATCAAGCCTGGCATTGGGTGGTTTTGACACTGGTTGGACAGGTTACCCTCCTTTGTCTGTTCGCGCTCCACTGGGCATGTCTATGTTTTTTGTGGGCGTCTGGGTTGCGGGTTGGTCATCAATTTTGGGTGCACTAAATTTGATCGTTACGGTCTTGCGGATGCGGGCTCGTGGCATGATTGCGTTCCGCATGCCGATCTTCGTGTGGGCAGCAACTGCCACCTCGATAATTTCCCTGACCGCGACGCAAATGATTGGTCTGGCTTTTCAGCTTGTGTTATTTCAACGTTTGATGGGCATGCCATTCTTTGATACTGCCAAGGGTGGCAATCCAATCCTATTCCAGCACTTGTTTTGGTTTTACTCTCACCCGGTGGTTTATGTATTTGTGTTACCCGGTTTGGGAGTGATTAGTGAATTGCTGCCTGTTTTTGTGAGAAAACCATTGTTTGGATATAAATGGGTGGCGATGTCATCCCTTGGGATTGCGTTGGTTGGTTTTTTAGTTTGGGCCCACCATATGTTTTCATCTGGAATGAACGAATATTTACGGGTCCCATTTATGTACAGTACGTTATTGGTCGCCATTCCAACAGGAGTTAAATTCTTTTCTTGGGTTGCGACAATTTGGCAAGGAAAGCTTCCGCGTGATATCCCCGCGCCAATGCTGTTTGTCCTGGGGGGGATCGTTGTCTTTCTTTTAGGTGGCCTGACGGGCCCCCCAAACGCGACGGTATCTACAGACCTGCACCTGACAGACACCTATTTTATTGTTGGTCATTTTCACGATACTATGTTTGGCGGTTATATCTACCCATTTTTCGCTGCACTTTACTACTGGTTTCCAAAGGCCACAGGCAAGCGTTTGAACGAGAAACTTGGGAAGTGGCACTTCTGGTTGATGACGCCCTCATTCTTGATCCTAACCCTGTTTATGATGCGTATAGGGCTTCTGGGTATGCGTCGTCGTATTGGGGATTATGATCCCGCCCTTGGTTTTGATGCCTGGCACCTGGCAATGACGATAGCAGCTTTTGGTATTGCCCTGGCGGTTCTTGTTTTCTTCTATAACATTTATATTACGCTAAAGTCAGGCGAAGCTGCCACTGGGAATATCTGGAAATCGCGCTCCCCAGAGTGGCAGGTCCCTTCCCCAATGCCTGCTCACAATTACGACCATGAGATTGAAATTGTCGGTGAGCCATATGATTACGGTCTTCCCGGATCCGTGTACGTAAAAATATCTTCGGAGGAATAGACGTGTCACATCAAAATCATTCAGGTTCTCTTCGTCAAGGGTTGGTTATATTTATCGTATTAGCGTTCCTGACGTTTGTCGAGTTTTTTATCGCAATCACGAACCAGTCTTTACTTTTGTTGGCGGTAGCTGCATTTATCAAAGCTGGGCTTGTGCTTTATTACTATATGCATATTTATAAGCTGGTTGAAGCGGATACAGAAACTGATCAGCATAGCTATGCATGGAAATTATCCACCAATCGTATGGGTTTCTGGTTGTTTATTCTTTCTGACGCATTTTTGTTCGCGGGTCTATTTGTTACGCGTTTCAATTTGCTAGGACTTATTCGCCCGGATCTCAACCAATACCTGGGACTCCTTGTGACTGGTGTCTTGTTGATTTCCAGTTTCTTTATGAATCGTGCAGAAACACAAATGGCTCAGGGTAATCAAAAAGGTTTTCTGATCAGTACAGCCATTACGATGTTCTTAGGGATTGGATTTCTTGCTGGTGTACTTGGTGTTGAATGGCGCGACGCTCCCTTTAGCGCGAGTGACAGTGCTGCGAGTGCTGTATTTTTTATGATGACCGGCATGCATGCTTTTCATGTACTGACTGGTGTTATTTTTCTTGGCATCGTGCT
>CAINXK010000071.1 GCA_903854805.1 uncultured Anaerolineae bacterium | reverse complement strand
TTTCCAAACAAACCAGAACAGTACACACCCAAGCAAACCCAGGAACACCGCTGCCACTAACGGTATGATGCGAAACCAACCAGAAGTTTATAAACTACTCTGGCAAAAAGGGATTTCTGGCAGACCATCCAACTGTAAGGCAGTGGTGCTATCCAACCCAACCACCGTATCCGAGAGAGTCGATGCACAGGCTAAAGTCAGCGGGTCCAGTAACAGGCTCGCGGGCACCATTACGCAGTCGATGTAATAACGCGAGATCACGCCGCCCGTGCTGTGGAGCAGCAAGTCAGCTTTTTTAGCCGCGGATTTTTGTCGGACAACCATAATATACGCTTTGAATACCTCGGCATTCTGCGTAACGAATTGGTTCGAGCCGCCACCGAATCACCCAGACCCCCCAAATAAAACACAGCGTCAGAAGCTCCACTGTCGGTCCAGGCAGCTGGATATTTAATCGAACGCGATTGCCGCCAGCAAACTTGTTTATCTGCGCACCATTCCAGTTGAAAAGACGAATAATTGCACTGCCACCCTGGGCTGCCACCGGTCCGGTTTGCACAATAAGCTACTAATTCAGAATCAGAACCCTGATCAACCTGTTCATAGGCCTCCAGGAAACTTGAGGCCGGCATGACACAATTTTGCGTTACCTTGCAACAAAATAAAGACCCGCATTATCTTATTTCCAAATCGCCGATTTTGATGTAGTATTAACCTATTCGTGGAAACTCGCCAACTTTAATCGGCTCTCAAAAATATGCTCTCAAATACTTCGCTTGTACTCGTCTGTTTTTTACCCACACCGCGCGATATGGAAATCGCCCGCGTTTTAGGCTGGTACCGCATCCCCCTGCGCAGCGCGCCCAAGGTCGTGGCCGTGGATTACCTGGCGTTTTACCAGCCCGGAAGCTTTGGTTCGCTCGCCGGGCAAATCCAATACGTGGCAGCCGCGCGTGGACACGAGCTGACCACCCGCGCAGAGCTGCTGCGTGACGAACCCGAACACCCACATGCCAATGAGGAATACTTCAAAATTCAGGTGGGCGCGCTTGAAAGGCTAAAAAACCCCATCAAAGCCGATAAATGGAAACGCATCACTTTCTTCTACACCACCGGAGAATACCTGTTGCGCGCCCAATCGTTGAATGACCTGGTGGTCAGCTCGGATGAACGCCAGTTGTTGTGGCAATCCCTGCGCGAACGGGCTGAGCACGATCAGCTCTATAAAATCGAGCTGCCAGAAATCAACCTTGCCCCTGAGCTGCTGATCGCCTTGCTCGGGATCAAGGACGTGCAGGGCGACTATGGCGTCAGCTCCAAACCGCCCCGGTCAGAATAAAGCGCCGGCTTAAATCATTTTCCGGTTACCATCATTTACTCGCAGTTCTTTCGAAAACGGTTTTTGAAAGAACTAATCTGTTACCAAAGTTTTGAAACCCGGGTTTGCCAGCCAGTCGAGTTTTCGCCAATGCAATCCACAAAAATACTGCCGAATGGGTTTCCCCGTTACGAAAAACAAAAAATAAGCGCACAATCCATCCCAAAACTCAGGACCGATTTATGCCCACACTTATCAAGAATGGCACACTGATCACCGCTTCAGAAACTTTCCAGGCCGACATTTTGATTGAGAATGAACAAATCAAGCAAATCGGCAAAGACTTGCGACACCCGAACGCAGAAATCATCGACGCCACCGGAAAATTCATTACCCCCGGCGGCATTGACCCGCACACACATTTCGACCTGCCCATGTTCGGCACAGTCTCATCGGATGATCATTACACCGGACACAAAGCCGCGGCTTTTGGCGGCACAACCACTGTGATGGATTTTGTAGTGCAAGAACAGCAGGGTTTCAGATACTCGGTGGATCGCTGGTTAGAAAAGACCCAAAAGGCAGCGATTGATTATTCCTTCCACATGAATCTCACCCACCTGGACGATAGCATCGCCGCCGATATCCCCACCCTGGCCGAAATGGGCATCCACACACTTAAGGTTTTCACGGCGTACAACGGTCGCCTGCGCCTGGACGATGGTGGAATATTCCGTGCCCTGCGTATTGCCCGCGATAATGGCATGCTTGTAATGGTCCATTGCGAAAACGGCGATGTCATCGAGCAGCTCATCCCCGAGGCTCTGGCAGCCGGACACACCCGGCCCGAATGGCATGCCCTCACCCGGCCCGCCTGGGGAGCAGTTGAATCCACCATGCGCATGTGCGCCATGTCACAGCAAGCCGATGCCCCCGTCTATATTGTCCACATGAATGTCGGCGGCGAAGCTGATATGCTGAAATATTCCCGTGAACGCGGCCTAAAAGTGATGGGCGAAACCTGCCCGCCCTATTTATTCTTCACGATCGACAACATGCGCCAGGATGATGGTGCTAAATGGATTTGTTCACCACCCATGCGTTCCGCCGCCGATAATGCCCGCTTATGGGATGCACTAAAAGATGGCACCCTGCAGACCATCGGCACCGATCACTGCCCCTTCTTCTTCGATGGCACACAGCCTATCACCTATGAAGGCAAACAGATCGCCATTCCCGGTAAAGAATTAGGCAAAGACGATTTCACTCGCATCCCGAACGGCCTGCCCGGCGTCCAGGACCGCCTGCCAATTTTGTGGACCTATGCTGTCAGAGCTGGCAAACTCAGCGCCAACCAATTCGTGGCGCTCACCAGCACCAATCCCGCCAAAATTTTCGGACTCTACCCGCGCAAAGGCGCACTGCTCCCCGGCGCAGATGCAGATATTGTTATCTGGGATCCTGAAAAACACGTCAAATACGGCGTGGCGCACAGCCACCAACGCACAGACTATAACCTTTACGAAGGCTGGGAATTGGTCGGCTACCCGGAAAAAGTATTTTTGCGTGGAAAATTAATTGTCGACGGCAAACAGTGGCTGGGAAAAGCCGGTGATGGGCAATTCCTAAAACGCGGCGAAGGCGAAGTAATCTAACCCCATCAAAATCTTTGCAGATCAGATCAAGTCTGGAAAATATGGAAGACGCATCGCATTCTTTTATGAATATGATGCGTCTTCTAATCTTGCATAGCCATCAATTGGGCCGGTGTCAGCAACCATTCAAGCGTTGCACAACGCCCATAAGTCAACTTCCCAGTCAAAAGTTTGCACAGCCCGCCCTTTTTCATCTGGATGCCCAGGCTGGCATCTCCGGCAACCAGGATCCCAATCAGCTGGCTGAGAGTTGGTTCATGTCCCACAACCAGCAGGTTCTCAACCTGCTCATGGGTATTAATTTCATCCACCAGCTGAGCTCCCAAATCCAGTGGGGTCAGATTCTCGCTCACAAATACACAATCCGATTGGACTTTTAAGGTATTGGCCACCAGGTCGGCAGTCTGACGGGCTCGCAGATATGGACTGGTAAGAATGAGATCAAAATGTAGGTCAAGTTTTCCCAGGGCAGATGCAATCAGCCTCAATTTGCTGCGACCTCTTTCAGTCAAGGCACGCTGGCTATCTGCAGTAATTCCATCCGGTTCAGCGGCGATGGCATGACGCATCAGGTACAGGTTCACAACTCATCCTTTTCTCGAGATTCCCAGGGGAAGGGTTTGCCCGGCCCTTCGCGCCAGAAAGTAAAAATTTCGTTCATATCATCAATATATGCATTGATCAATTCAGCATGGTGCTGTTCATAAAAACGGCGCGCAGGCTTTGGATCATAGGCTTTATGCCTGGATGCAAAAGAATCCAGCGCATTCAACAGTACTTCATCATCCTGAATTTCGCCCATCGCCGCCTGGTAAGCATGCATCCTTTTAAACCCCGCTTCAGGAAACCCAGGCAAGATCGGGAAAATGATTTCAACCATATAACGAAACTTCTTAAAGACAACCCGCACTTGGTGAATGCTGGCTGATTGAGATGAATCCACCCTTTCTGTACGTCGAATGACTGTTTGATAAACATCATCCACGCCTGCCAATATCTGGGCTAACAGATCTTCGCTCAGGGCAGGTTTGGTCAGGCTATTGCGGATAGCACTAACACGACGAGAAATTCCGTTCAGCTTAAATTGACCCACTTCAATCTCTGCGTTTTTAAGGTAGCGGTTTTCCCTTTTTTGAAGAAATTTAAGAAAAGGAGCCAGTTCTGCCAGGTTTTCCAACGCATCTGAAGTTTCAACCAGCATCACCTGGGTGTCACGCAAATCGTCCAGGCTGTCAAGTTGGGCTTTGAGTGAACGGCGCAGTTTCTGCAAGCCCTGGTCTGGCGCAAGGGTGCGCAGCAGTTCCACCATCGCCAGCAAGCGCCGGGTACTCACCCGCAAATCATGGACAGCTTCCTCAGAGAATTCAGCTTTGCAGCGTTTATGCTCAGCACGGTAGTTTTCAAAGCGCAGATCAAGCGCCGTCAATAAAAGTTCATTAGCAGACATACTTTACAAAACCTCCAATTTCATGCCAAAACATTCTAAAAAAGGGTCTTGCGTTTTTCAATAATCCACTTCTCAAGCATCGCATCACCATCATCCAGAATCCAGAAACTCTCCTGCCAAAAGCCCACGGCAATCTCGATCCGCTTCCGCTGAAAGGCGTATGCCATCACGCACACGAGTGATCTGGGTGATAGCCAGAACATCACCCAGACGCTGGAAGGCATATCGCCTGGTTAACGTGAAACGGTTCTTTGCAACAATTGTCTCAGCGTTATCGTCACAGTGCGCTGCACGTTCCCACGCTATTTCTGGAACAAATCCGCGGCAGGCAATGCGCCCGTCCACGCTGAATCTAAACAATCGGTCTCCATGCCAAATCAAACCAGTGCGCGATAAAGAACTTGCGCAGGATGCATTGCCTTTCGTTGAGTACCCTGCTCGATCTGCTCCTGGCAACTGGCTCCCGCAGCAACAATCAGGGTGGTGGGTGCTTGAGCCCTGACAGCGGGAAAAAGGGTCAATTCGCCCATTTGGAGTGAGATGTCATAATGTTCTGCCTCATATCCAAACGAGCCCGCCATACCACAGCAGGCAGAACCGGCTTCCTGTACCTGAAAACCAAGATACGCCAACAATTCTTTGCTTTTATGAACACCGATCAAAGCTTTCTGGTGGCAATGACCATGCAGCAGAATTTGACCGGTTTGTGGCTTGAAAACGCCCACCAATTTGCCCGCCTGCATTTCGCGCCACAAGAACTCTTCAAAGCTCAGCGCCTGCTCAGCTACAATTTTCACACGCTCATCTTGCGGCAGGAGGGCAGCATAGTCATCAATAAACATGGAAATATCACTCGGTTCCAGGCCGACAATTGGGATACCTTTTTGCGCATACGGCGCAAGCGCATCAAGCGCAAAACCCGCTTTTTTACGAGCCAGCTTCAAATCTCCCTTTGAAAAAGCGGGCCGGCCAAAATCATGGACTGGCGGGACGATCACATCAAACCCAAGTGCTGATAAGACTGTATAAGCTTCCCGCGCAGTTTCTGGTTCGTTATAATTCCGGGTGATATCCGCCAGGAAAAGCAACGGC
>CAINXK010000070.1 GCA_903854805.1 uncultured Anaerolineae bacterium | reverse complement strand
GCGCATCCCGGTCACAGCCTGGGGCGCGGGCACCTCGCTTGAGGGCAATCCAATCCCACTCCACGGCGGCATCCTGCTTTCGTTTGAGCGTATGACCCGCATCCTGGCTGTGCAGGCCGACGATTTTCAGGTCACGGTTCAGCCGGGGCTCGGTTACAAGGATCTTAATCATCATCTGGCCCGGCACGGGCTTTTCTTTGCGCCCGATCCGGGCGCAAATGCAACGATCGGCGGGATGCTGGGTAACAACGCCGCCGGCATCCGCACGGTCAAATACGGCGCCACCCGTGACAATGTGCTCAAGCTCGAGCTGGTTCTGGCTGATGGACGTGTGATCCAGACGGGTTCACGTTCTGTCAAGCAGTCGTCGGGTTACGACCTGACTCATTTGATGATTGGCAGTGAGGGGACGCTCGGATTGGTCACGGCAGCCACGCTCAAGCTGGCGCCGGTTCCGGTTCATATCAGCGCTGCGATCGCTTCCTTTGAAAGTGTGACGGCAGCTATTGAAGCGGTTGTGGGGGTGCGCGGCAGCGGATTGGATCCGGCTGCTCTGGAATATTTGGATGAAATCACGATCGATCTGATCTCAAAAAATGATGGGCTTAATCTGCCCGCCAAACCCACGCTCCTGATGGAATTCCATTCGACGCATGCCGGTTCGATGCAGGAAATTCTGGAAATTGTCCGCAAAATTTGTATCGAAACAGGCGCTGTGCAGTTCTTTTCCACCATAAACCAATCCGAACGGCTTAAACTCTGGCATGCCCGCCATCACACCATGGAAACCATCGTGCGCAATCACCCCGGTCACAGGGTCACCAACAGCGATGTGGCTGTGCCAATCAGCGCCTACCCGGAGCTGATCAAATTTATTGAAACTTGCCGCAGCCGTTATGGCGTCATGGTGTATGCCTTCGGGCATGCCGGTGATGGCAACATTCATGTCCTTTATGTCACCGGCGATGATTCTGCTTATCAAACTGCGGTGCAGATGAATGCGGAAGTGGTAAATCAGGCTATCGAGCTGGATGGCACTGCCACGGGTGAGCACGGTATCGGAATGGGCAAGACCCAGTTTATGCGCAAGGAGCATGGCGCCGGGCTGGATGTGATGTTCAGTCTCAAACGCAGCCTTGACCCGAATTGGATACTAAACCCCGGCAAGATCTTCCCATCCAATCTCCTTTCGGCATAGTAAGAGCGCGAGAGCTGCGTCGGACGAGTTTTATCTCGTCACTTGATTGGCAAGGAAGGTCAAGAGCGCGAGATAAATCTCGCGGGATGGAATTTTGACCAATTTAAAAATTGGTCAAAATAAGGCCCTGCCCGTCACGCTTACGTCACGCTCAGGTTGTATGATATGCATAGACCTGTCATAGGACAGGTCTATTCAGGAGAAAATAAAATGAAAATCACTCTAAAATTTGGCACAAAACAAAAACCTGTTCAGACCGGGCTGCAGGTACACCCCCAGATGCTGGCGGGATCACAATGCGAAGATAGGTGTAAAAAAATATTTCTACGTAGCCAAGGCTTGGGAAAAAGTTTGAATTCGGGTCTTGATACCTGCCGATCCTTATGTAAAGCCAACTAAGCACTTATACGACCGAAAATTTGATCTTCCCTAAATTCAGCCTTTCCCCCAACACCTCCCACATCTGGGGGGTGTTTTTTGTGTTTGATCGCATCTTCCCCTGCTCAATTTCCAATTTGTTCAAAACTCATCGCAAAACAGCCCTGCCCGTCACGCTTACGTCACGCTCAGCGCGTATGATATTTATAGACCTGCCGCAGGGCAGGAGTCATTCAAGGAACATAAAAAATGCAAACAAAATTGATTTCACAAACAGGTCTCAAAGTCCGCACGAACTGTCGCTTGGGTTTTTTTACTTTTGTAGGACCTCTTACAGAAGATCAAAAGAACAACAATAAATGTATAAGAGAACGCGACGACCGCTCTTTGGGCTGTGCATTTAAACTTTGGTCTCAGGATGAGTGGATCTGCTCGGGCGACAACAATGAACAAGAACTCGCTCGATGCATGACCACTGTTTGGGGGTCTGAAAAAATGAAAACTTACAGATACATTTATAAACCTCCTCAGTAAATCTCGCTGGAAAGAAATCCTGCCTCATCAAAAATAGATATTTCCAGGGATGCAGGGGATCAGGCGCTTGTGTACGGATGTTTTTGCCTGTATCCCCTGCATCTCTGTCAGGAAGCAGGCTCGAAAACAGGCTCTCCCGTCACGCTTACGTCACGCTGAGGGTATATGATATTTATATAGACCTGTCATAGGACAGGAGTCATTCAAGGAGAAAACACGATGAAAATCAATCTAAAATTTGGACAGAAACAAGAACCCGTTCAGACCGGGACACACCCATATGCTGGTGGGAAAGTGTAGTTGTCCCGCAGTCGTTGGCGCCGGTTGGCAGTGCGATGACGGTAAAGGAAATGCTTTAATGGTGTGGAATGTGGATGATATATTTAAGTGGAAGGGTCAATACTGCACCAAGCCCGTGTTATCAGAGTGCGAAAAAAGGTGTAATAGAAATTATCAAAATCCAGAAACGATTCCTTTCTGCCTACTGACGTGTCCGTCCGAAGTTTAAGATCAGCTCTCGCAAAGCTGAGATTGATCTTCCCTAAATTCAGCCTTTTCCCCAACACCTCCCACATCTGGGGGGTGTTTTTTTGTGTTTGATCGCATCTTCCCCTGCCCAATTTCCAATTTGCTCAAAACTCGTCGCAAAACAGCCCTTCCCGTCACGCTTACGTCACGCCTGAGGGTTAAGATAAATAAAGATCAATAAAAAAAGGAGAAAAAATGAAACAAACAACCATGAATATCTTTGGTTCAAAGGGCACACACAACGCTTCCGGTTTGCGCGTCCGCACCCGGCTGCAGGCAGGCGAGGCGAAATATACCTTTAGCTGCGACGATGAATGCAAAAAGATTTTCCAAGGTTTTAAATCGCTGGGCTACATCAATTATGATGCAGAAGATGGCATCTACACGGTGACGCAAAAAGGCTCAGATGCCTGGGGTAACTACGTGACTGCTTAATTGAGGCTGGCGAGCGAAAAAACCATTTTCAAAGGAGATTAAAAATGAACCGATTCTTGAATACTACAACAACCATACCGGCGGCCGGGCTGCGGGTGCGCACACAGGTGCATGCGGGTGTCCTGACCTTTTCTGGTGATGGAGATGTCGCTTTTGTCGTCACGACCTTAAAGAACAAGGGTCAGATTAACTTTGATGAATCTCAAAAAAACCTGATTTCGCTGACCGATGCGGGCCGAGCAGAATTTGCTTCATTCCTGGTATAAGCGCGTCATTGCTGGCAGTTGCTCCCCAGGCCGCGGGCCTGGTACAGGTTGTGCCACTTTCTCTGAACCAGGAGTTGATTATATGGAAAAACAATCCCATAAAAAGGTTAGTTCAGGCCAGGGTCTGCTAGTTCGCAGCGCTGTGCGCGCCGGCAAGAATGAAATCAATTCATGGGATTCGTTCCTGAATTCATTTTTGGTGAAAGCCAAAGACAAATTCGGTTATCAAAAGCTGACCTCGGTGCTGAGCGAAACTACCACTCAATGTAGGAATAACTCAGATAACGGCTCTCAATGTGACGAATGGTACGCCAAAATCTGGACACCCCTGGGCCAGGGTTGAGCAGAGGTTGTGGGTAAGTAATCAAACGGACAGGTTGGAAAAATAAATATGCTGACCTGTCCGACTGCTGATTAGCGCAATTCGATCGCGCTAGGATTAGCGGTGTTGAGAGCGAAACCCACCCGCAAGGCCAGCCAATTGCCTGCCT
>CAINXK010000069.1 GCA_903854805.1 uncultured Anaerolineae bacterium | reverse complement strand
TTTCAGCATTCGCAATGATTTCGCCTGCCGCGCCGGTGGTACTACCAATCGCCGGCAGTCCAAAAGCCATGCCCTCCAGGTAGACAATCCCAAAACCCTCATACGAAGATGGCACCACCAGAACCTGGGCTAACTGGAGTTTTTCGATCAAATCCTGGTTGTCAAGCGCGCCATGAAAAGTGACCCGCTCTTCCAAGGCCAGGTCGCGCACCATTTTCTGCATCTGCCGCGCATGCAGCGGATCTGAATCAAGCGACCCGATCACATCCAGACGAAAATCAGCTGACTGAAGCCGGATGGCCTTCAGAACAGTGCTGAGCCCTTTGCGCGGGATCACATTCCCCAAAAAGACCAATCTGAGCGGTCCGGGTAGATGTGCTCGAGCTGAGACCTGTGATTTAGATAAGGCACTCCCGAAACGGTCCGTGGGGGGATATGCAATCAGTGCCGGTGCGCGCTCACCCACCAGATCAGTGACAACCTGCCGGGTGGTATTTGAATTAAAAATAAAACCATCCACAGAGCGTAAATAAAGCGCTTCAACCTGCTGGTAAATCGAACGCAACCAACCTGGATGCTGCTCAGAACAGCGCAGGTGATGCACCAGGCTTACCACTGGATATGGATGTTTACGAGCATTGGCGACCAACAGAGACGGATGGTTGAGCTCATCCTGAATGAGCACATCCAACCCTGAAGGCAGCTGAAAACTCAAATTATCACTGAGATGAGCGCAATAATTGCGCCATGGCAAGGAAATAATCTCAACGCTCTCGCCCTGGGCGCGCAGGTATTCCACCAGCTTGCGGTCATACAGATAACCGCCGCTGAGCGTATCAATGGAACCATAGATGAGCAGCCCGATCTTCACGCTCAGCGCTTGATCTTAAAAGACACCCAGGATGTGGCATTTTCCCACAGCACGACGGTGATCTTGTTGATATTGGCGGCTTTGAGGCGTTCGTCAAAGGCACTGCACAGGATGCGGGAAAAATGTTCGATGGAAGGATTGAGCCCTTCAAATTCGGGCAAATCATTGAGCATCTGCTCATTGTAACGTCCGACGATCTCGCTTAGATGTTTTTCAACATCGATGATGTCAACCAGGTATCCATGCTCATCCAGGCTGGCACCGGACAAACACAGTTCCAACAGGTAATGGTGTGAGTTGGGGTTATTTTCGGGGCCCCAATCACCACCGATCAGATAATGACGGGCTATGAAATCTTTTCGGACTGCCAGTGTATACATGCTAACTCCTTGGAACAATTGGTGAGTAGGAATCTGACTGTGGAACATCACCGGCGTCACATACCAGCACAGTGACGCTAGCTTCTTTTTTTATAAGATCACAAAGGTTAATGCCCGGGAAGAACCGGGCGCAGAACCAGCCTGCCATCTTCGCGCGAGATCGGCATTGCGAACTCGAATCTGTCAATATCCGTGCAAAACCCCAGATCAGATTCCGGAAACTCCGGCCGAGCGGGGTCGAGGTGGCAAACCGCATCATCAGCCGCATAGACTCGCCGGATAAAAGGGGCCGGATCAGGAGTACGATTCTGGAATAAGGCTTCCAGATATTCGGCACAAGCCAGGTCTTCTTCGTTTTTCTCCCCGCCAGTGGTTACAAAGGTCAGCTCTTGCGGAGAAATGCGCATGACATACCGAACCGTGGCGCTGGCAACCACAAAACTGGTAGCCAGTAGGACACTTGCCCTGGTACTTAGTACCACACCCTGGGTGCCCGCGCTCGTGCGCTGTACCAGGTGCCGTCCGGCCAAATTCTGAGCGCGGATTTGTGCAGGCGAATTACCAAAATCGAAACCCGGCGGGGGCAACCCGGCCACCTCACCCAGCGTCAGCCAACCGGGATGCTGTGACTTAAGGCGAAGAGCTTCATCAACACTGCTGACCAGACAGATGCTTTGCGCGCCGGCCTCAAAAGCATACGCAGCAGTGGAAAATGCCCGCAGCACATCAATTACAAGCACTACTCCGGTAGCAGATGCACAATTCCCGAGGTGGGCGTAATCAAATTTCATAATCAGTAATTAAATATCATTTGGATTGCTTCACCAGGAGTTTCATCTAACAGATTGTATGCCTGACAAGCCTGCTCAAAGGGATAGCGCTGGGTAATCCAGCCTGCCGGCTGAATTTGCGCCAACATTTCCCAACTCAGATCGAATCGGCGTGCTTTGTCCCAACGCCCCGAAAGCTCGGGGGCGATTGTGCTAACCTGTGATGAAATCAAGCGGATGCGCGAACGGTGAAAGCTGCCGCCCAGGTCCAGGGGTGCACGCTTTTCGCCATACCATGATCCGATCACGATCCGACCGCTGAAGGCAGTCAAGGCAATCGCAGCGTTAAGAGCCGCCGGAGCCCCGGATATTTCAAGGGTCAAATCAGCGCCAGCTTTCAAGAACTGCTGCGCCTGAAGCTGGAAATCCGGATCGGCCGGGTCCAGGGCGGCAACTGCTCCCAGGGCCAGCGCCGCTTTGCGCCGAGCGGGAAACATATCGGCGCACACCAGGCTCTCCAGCGGAAATTTTGCCAACAGTGCAGACGTCAGCAATCCAATGATACCTTGCCCCAAAACCAGTACACGCTCCCCCAAGATCGGCGCGGCATCCTGCACCAGGTTCACAGCTGTTTCAGTGCTGGGGAGAAAACAGGCATTCTCTGCCGAAATTCCATCCGGAACGGGTAACAGCGCCTGGATTTCTGTCGTAAAATGCGATGTGTGTGGTTGAAATGAAAATACCAGCCTGTCTAACCAGCTGCGATCCACTCCCTGACCCAATTCCATTACCCGTCCAACGCAGGCATAGCCATAGGCCAGCGGATAGGCAAAATTTCCACCCAGGGAGGCGATGCTGGCATCTACCGGCAAGTTTGGGAACTGCCCCCGGTAAACCAGCATCTCGGTACCCGGGCTGATAGCAGACAGGATCGTCTCGACCAGCACCTGCCCAGCATCTGGAGTGAGCAGTGGCTGCTCACAGATTTCGACCTGGCGTGGTGCGGTAAAAAACAGGGTTTTACGAGCAATCATAGGGTTATTTTACTCTTGAAAAACCATTTCCGGCCAAAAGCAGCCCCAAACCGCCGATCGAAAGATCACGGGCGCGCATCAAGAGTGTGGTACTGATTGCGATAGCCGCCGGAACGCCGAATGCCCCCAGGGCAAATACCTGGCTGGCTTCCAGGGCGCCCAGACCGCCCGGCAAAGGCACAAGAAAAGAAAGCCAACCAGCGGTCCAACCAGCCACAGCCTGCCAGAACGGTAAACGGATGCCGAGGAAGGAAAGCATCAGGGCATACTCCGTCAACATCCCAACTCCGGCCAATAACGAAACAGCCAAAGAACCCATTAAAGCACGTGGATGGCGCTGGCAGAAGAGGCCAGCCAACCATTCAGAAGCGCGCAAAAAGCGCACCGCTCGGGATTTTCTGGGAATGAAAGGTATTGAGCGCAGGATGGCAGTCAGCGGGTATTTTTTATTGAAAAGCAGCAGGATGTGTACAGGCGGCCAGGCGATCAGGCAAATCAAACCGCCCAGGATGGCTACCAGGCGCACGCCGCTCTCAACCAATAGCCCGGCCTGCAGGATCGCGGCCAGCCCGAGCGCCAGCAGAAGAAAGTTGACCAGGAATTCAAGTAATTTATCCATCAAAACAGAAGCGGTCGCGCGGCTGTAGCTCAGACCGTAACGGCGTTGGAGCGCCAGCACCTGCAGAGGTTCGCCGCCGATCTGCGGGCCAAGCGTAAAATAACTGACCCCAAAGACCGCCACACGCACCAACAGCAACGGCCAGAAGGGCACGTGACTCGCCTCTGCACGCACAATAATCCACCAACGCAGACTGATAAGCAGGTAGAGCAGCGCATTAACCAGCCCAATCGCGCCAATCTGCCAGGGCTGCAAACGCTGTATGGTGCTCCAAATATCTTTGAGAGGGGCGTTTCGCATGGCCCAGACCAGCAGACTGCCGAGCACGAGCAAGATAAGCGCGCGAATGAGCCAGGTACGTTTATTTTTCATGAATCCTTTTTATATTTGTCGACGATTAGCATTTTTTCTAATCAGGCACCCAACCCCATAGTTTCGCTCCATCACAAACACGCAGCCGTGCTATATCACGCTGCCAGAGGGGGCTTGCAGCAATGCGCGCATCCGTCCAATGATCTTACCGTGGACGGCATCCATTTCCTTTGATCCAATTTCTGCCAATGGTATCGGCCGCGCAAACTGGACCTGAATACGCAGCGGCCGGGCATTGAACATTATGTGAGCCAGCAGCTGCAGCGCAGCGCCCAGTCTTTCGCGCTCATCGCGGGTTTCTTTAATGCGCGTCAGCGGGAATTTGACCGCCCGCTCCCAGAGCACGCCACGCACCACAATCGGAACAATCTGTGTCTCGGGCGCAAAGCGAATAAAAATCCCGGCCGAATCATTCCAATCATCGAGCGATTTGAGCGCGCCAGGGTATACATTTGGATCAGGCTCAATATGCCCAGCCGGGAAGGTTAACAGTGCGCCGCCCCCACGCAGGTGGTTTGCCGCCTGCCTGACCGCCCGAAGGCGCTCACCAGGATCGTCACGGAGGAAGAAAAGATGCCGGGCAGTATTGGGAAGTGACAACAAAAAAGGCCGGTCCAGAGCCAGGATTTTCAAATCCGGTCGATTGATAGCCTCGAACAAGGCTAGCGTATCAACCATACCCGGATGGTTGGATAGGAACAAAACCGGCCCGCTGTTGGGAATATGTTCCTGGCCAAAGATCTCCAGCCCCTGTGCAAAACCCTTGAGAGTCTCGCGTGCTCCCTCCGCCAAAGAGGTTTGGCCGGTGAGTGTGTCAAAAGCCAGCATCATTTTGGCAAATTTTTCCGCCGGAACTCGAAAAACCCATCGCAACAGTGCGGCAGGCAAAGGCTGGTCCTGCCAGCCAAAAGACGACACCAGGTCATCCAGGTTGATTTCGGTCAGGGTCGCGAGCATGGAAACATTATAACTGGGGTTGGCTGGGATCGGGGCAAGGATGTTGGCAGGCTGTCGAAACAATCCATGAATTTACTCACAGGATGTACTGGCTGATGGACAGAAAAC
Organism: uncultured Anaerolineae bacterium; assembly: GCA_903854805.1. Next base: position 2,863 of record CAINXK010000069.1, on the reverse strand, counting down.
TCACATATAGATGGGTATTATTTTTTGTGCTTATTTTGGAGAGCAGGCAACGCGCAGCAATTTTTATTCGCCAGCGTGGCAAGCTCAGGATGGCAGGCTGGCGAGCCTGAAAACGGTCTTCCCATCTTTGTGGTTCACTGCAGCTGAGTAAATGGGATGATGCTCTCTCTTCCCAAATAACTTCAAAAATAAGCTTCTACTCTCTCAATCATTCAACCCACTCTGTAAGTAAATACCGATCAAACATGGAAAAAAGAAGGCCTTTTATTCGGGTTCCATGCTGAAATGCAGAGGGTAGCCTTCCAGACCGGCAGCAAAATGGGCCCGCCCAATGCGGCTCTGAGCTTCGCTTTTGGACAAAGATTGGACATAAGCTGCTCCACGGAGGTGGGCGGTAACCATGATCTCGACCGCTGCCGGTCCGTTGATAAAAAATATGCGCTCAAGGATGGCAACTACAAAATCCATGGGCGTAACATCATCATTATGGATGATGACCCGGTACATCGGCTCCAGCTCAGTCTCTGAGACAGTTTCCGGGATAATTTTCGGGATGACTTGCTCACGTTGACGCATGCTATCTGAGCTGATCCAGCTCAGCCGGGCTCAGCAATAATTCACCCGCCTTGAAATTATCGGCCTGGTGTTGAGGGTTCAAAGACATTGGGATGGTGATGACGCGCGGCTGCTGCGCCAACCAGGCCAGCGCAACAACTTGTGGACTGACGCCACGGGCGGTGGCGACCGCCTGCAAAGCTTTGTCACTCTTCAGATTCCGGCGTTTGACCGGGGAATAAGCCGTCAGCAGGATCTCATTTTTCTGGCAGTAGTCCAGCACACCATTCTCTACACAGGAGTCGTCTGGCAGGCTGTATGAAACCTGATTGGTCAATAGTGGGGTTTCGGAGAAAGCCTGGGCCTCTTTAAGCAGCTTCAAACTAAAATTGCTAACTCCCAGGTGTCTGACACGGCCATCTTTTACCAGGCTGTTAAGCGCCCGGAAGGTTTCTTTAAGCTTCATACCCTTCATGGGCCAGTGGATCAGATACAGGTCAAGATAATTCATGTTCAGGCGCTGCAGACTGTTTTCGCAACAGCGCAGCACATCGGCATACTGCAAGTGTTCCGGCGAAACTTTAGAAGTAACGAATAGATTCGCACGATCCGCAGCCTGTTCTCGAATGATTTGACCAAGCAGTTCTTCGGCATGCCCGCCAGCATAATATTCGGCAGTATCGAAATGGGTATAACCCAGCTTCAATGCCGAACGCAGCGCGTCCTTCGAAAGCTCCTCGATCAAAGGATCAGCCGCCTCGCGCCCGCCCAGTTTCCAGGTCCCAAATCCGATCTTGGGAATTTGCATATTATGAATGGTTTCGTATCGCATGGATGAATTATAGCATCATGAAAGAAAGCCTGGCCCTAAATGCACTCACCGAGCAGACGATAGGCGGCAACTGGTTATTTGCCCATACTCAACTACGCAGCCGATGCCGAGGGTCAGAGCCAGCCACCATCATCGGACCCAGCCCAAATTCAGTGCTAAAACGCTCTTGTACCCACCTGAGAAATCAATACTGAAGTCAACCCAAGGTCAGGAGCACTGCCCACTTGGAAAACCGCCGGCCGGCCAGGTAGGAAAAACTTCGACGGCTGCCACCTGCTATAACGGGGGCGCATCCTGGTCAGATTCATAACCGTGATCCACGGTCAACATGACAACATTGGCCCAGGCCTGGCTCCTGGTTTTTCCATAAGCCCGCATGGTCGGCATCTCCTCAATATATGCTTCAAATTCATCTTCGACCGGACGGATACGGACGCTATGCTTTTCGGGCTTAAAAACCTGAAATTCCAGTTTTTTGGACATGCGCAACCTCCCTATTTTACTTAATGGTCATTGCAACGGACCACGTGCCGGTGGCAGAAATTTGCAGGGCAACAGTGCCAGCGGCAGCCTGAACGATGCCGGTATAGGGTGAGGTCTCTTTGGAGAGCAGATCCCATATCCCGGCGCGAAAACCATGGATCGCAAAAGTGCCAGTAGCCAGGCTTGCATCGATCGTAAGCAAATCGGGTGTACCACCCGTAAGTACGATCACATCATCACCGCTGCCCGTAATAGTGGCCGGGATGGTCTCTGTACGCGCATTGGCCAACCGGATGACTTGTATTTTCCAGGGACCGACGGCAGTAATTTCAAATTGAGAAGTGTACTCGGTGGCCAGAAAATCAATCGGTAGTGTCCCAATATAGGCGCCCGTCTTATTGATAAACACTTCACTTTGGCCATCCGGCGCAGAGTTCTTTGTGACTACGAAGCTGCCTGTTCCGCTATAGACGACCTGCACGATGGCCGGCCCATCCCATTTCTGGAAATCAACCACCTCGTTCCCGGCACCGGCCAGGGTAATCAAATCGGGGATTTCTGTGGCGACATCGGCAGACGGAGTGTCTGTCTGGATGGGTACCAGAATGATGGTATCGGGTTCGGCTGTAGCGGTCTGGAGCGGTTCGAGCGTACCCGCAGAAATCTCGGTACCGCCGGGGCTGGGGGTAATTTGAGGTGTACCATCCGGGGCGGGCTTTTGTTCAATTTCTGCCAGGGCGGTCTCGACAGCCGCGGTCTGGATCGAGCTGATATCCAGGACGGTACCAGCAACCTGGGTAGGCACAGTTTCAGCTGCGCGGCCAATTGCCCCGAACACAACCAGACCCATCCAAGCAAAGACAACCACTGCAATAACAATCAGGACAATCTTACCCGCCAGATCAATCTGGGTGGGGCTGGAAACTGAGGATTTAAAATTCGGAGGGATCAGGTTATCAAGGCTTTCAGGCTGCTGCCATTCCCATGCGTTCA